>DASSSG010000712.1:0-3945 GCA_035708545.1 Bryobacteraceae bacterium
GTCTCGGCGAGGTAATCGAGACGAAGAAGATTGTCGAGATCCCGCTGAACGGCCGTTTCTTCCTCGATCTCGCGCTGCTGACGCCCGGAACCGTCGTGCCGTCAACGAACAATCGGACGTTTCTCGCCTCGCCGTCGGGCATCGGCTCATCCGGTATCAACGCGTCGGGAGCGCGCGAGGACTCGACGAACTACCTGTTCGACGGAATCAATCTGTCCGATATGGTTCAGAACCAGATCACGTTCCAGCCGAACATCGACATGATCCAGGAATTCAAGGTTCAGACCAATGCGTTCACCGCGGAATACGGCCGCAACGCCGGCATCATCATCAACGCGGTCTCGAAATCGGGTACGAACGGGCTGCACGGCACCGCGTATGAGTTTGTCCGCAATGAGAAGTTCGATGCGAAGAACTACTTCGATCGCGGCGACCTGCCAATTCCGCGGTTCAAGCGGAACATCTTCGGCTACTCGGTGGGCGCGCCGATCATACGGAATCGCACGTTCTTCTTCCACAGCTACGAAGGCAGGCGCGGCCGCGAATCGGTGTCGCTGCGGACGGCTGTGCCCAGCATCGAACAACGGCAGGCGGTCACGAACCCGGTCATCCGGCAACTGCTGACGCTTGTGCCGGAGCCGAACAGTCCGGGTTCGTTCTTCGTCGGTTCGGTTCCGAAGAAACGGACGCTCAACCAGTTCAGCGGCCGCATCGATCACAACATCAGCACCTCGAATATCATCAGCGGCACATTTATCTCGAACCGCGATGAACGAACCGAGCCTAACCTCCAGGCCGGCAATGTGCCCAACGCCGGTGATTTTCGGCCGGCGAAACGATATTTCGCCTCTCTCGCGTTCACGCACGTGTTTTCGCCCACCATCACGAACGAGCTTCGCGGCGGGTTGAACCGCGTGCGCATCGACTTCTCGCCGGATACGATCAACCTGGAGCCGGGCACATTTGGAATGTCAACAGGTTCACCTATCCTCCCGCGCATTGCCGTCACCGGCGTTCTCAACTTCGGCGGCATTCCAGGGTTCCCGCAGGGGCGCGGTGACACGACGTTCCAGTACACAGACACGCTGAGCTGGATACGATCACGTCATTCGTTCAAATTCGGAGCCGAGTTCCGGCGATTCCGCAACAACAATTTCAACGGGGGCACCGGAGGAACCATTACGTTTCCGACGCTGGCCGCCTTTCTTGCCGGCACTCCAAGTCAGACGACGCAGCAACGCGTAGCGGCGAGCCCGGCATTGCGCGTAAGTGCGCTGAACCTGTTCGCGCAGGACGACTACAAGCTCGGTCCCCGGCTGACGCTGAACCTCGGCCTGCGCTGGGAGTACAACGGCGTGCCGAGCGAAAAGTACAACCGTCTCGCGGTTTTCAATTTCAGCACGCGGCAACTGAATCCGGTCGGCACAAACGGCGTGGAACGTCCCTATGAGCGGCAGTTCAACAACTTGGGCCCGCGAGTGGGGTTTGCATTCGACCCCGGCGGATCGGGCAAGACAGTCCTTCGCGGCGGCGCCGGGATCTATTTCGACCAGCCGGTTACGAATCTGGTGACCGCGCTCGGCAGCAACCCGCCGTTCTCGAGCGCCGTTACCTTCACCAGCACCGCGCAGGTCCCGCTGACGTTCAATCTCGCGACGCCGTTCAATTTGCCGGGCGGCGGGCCCGCTGTCGTAAACGCGAACGCAATCGATCCGCGCTTCCGTTCCGGGCGGGTGCTCCAGTACAACTTCAATATCCAGCGCGAGCAGTTCTCGACCGTGTTTCAGGTCGGCTATATCGGATCGCAGGGCCGACGCCTGCGGCTGCTCCGCGATGCGAATCAGGGCATCAACAGCGTGCGGCCGATCACCGGATGGGGTGTTATCAACATCAATGAATCGAGCTCGCGATCGAACTACAACGCGCTGTGGATTTCGGCAAACCGCCGCTTCTCGCGCGGGCTTACCTTCACGACGTCGTATACGTTCAGCAAATCGATCGACCTGAACTCCGTGGGGAGTTCGAATCCCGAGATTCAGGACGCGTACAACATCAGGGCGGAGCGCGCTCTTTCCGACTTCGACGCGCGACACCGCTACGTGGCCAGCCTTGTGTACTTCCTGCCGTTCTCGGCTTCGCACGGGCTTACGAGGCGAGTGGTCGAGGGATGGAGCATCGCGCCAATCGTGAACCTGCAGTCTGCAAACCCTTTCAGCCCCCGGGTGACCCTGCTGAATTCAGGCAGCCTGCAGCAGTTCGACCGGCCGGATTATGTCTCGGGACAGCCGCTGCTCGTGGACAACCCGTCTCCTGCGCAATGGGTCAATCGGACCGCCTTCGCCTTCAACCAGCGAGGCCGATTCGGCAATACCGGCCGAAATGTCCTCAAGGCGCCGGGATTCGAGGACGTGGACTTGTCCATCGCCAAGACGACCACTATTCGCGAGGGCTACTCGGTACAGTTCCGCGCGGAAGCGTTCAACCTGTTCAATCATCCCAATTTCGGCCAGCCCGTGAGGGAGGTGAACAGCGGGCAGTTCGGGCAGATTCAGGCGACCCGAACGGTGCGGGGCGATCTGGGTTCGTCGCGGCAGATCCAGCTGGGGATGAAGTTTATTTTTTGATGGCGGGACTGACAGTCCCGCGCAGGCTGGCAGCCTGCCCCACAATAAAACAATGCAGTATGTGAGGCTGGGCCGTACCGGGCTGAAAGTGTCGCGCATCTGCCTGGGCACGATGACCTACGGGTCGAAGCAGTGGCGCGAGTGGGTGCTCGAGGAACCAGAGAGCCGGCCCTTTATTCAGCGCGCGGTTGAACTCGGGATCAACTTCTTCGACACCGCCGATATGTATTCGGTCGGGCGCAGCGAGGAGATCGTCGGGCGCGCGCTGAAGGATCTCGCGGGGCCGCGGGATCGCTACATCCTCGCGACGAAGGTGTACAACGCGATGGGCGACGACCCGAACCAGCGCGGTCTGTCCCGCAAGCACATTCATCACGCGATCGACGACAGCCTGCGGCGCCTCGGAACCGATTACATCGACCTGTACCAGATTCACCGGTTCGATTACGAGACGCCGATCGAGGAGACGCTGGAGGCGCTCGACGACATCGTACGGGCCGGCAAGGCGCTGTACATCGGCGCGTCTTCGATGTTCGCGTATGAGTTCGCGAAGATGCTGTACAAGGCCGGGGAGCTCGGCGTGGCGCGGTTCGTGTCCATGCAGAACCACTACAATCTGATCTACCGCGAGGAGGAGCGCGAGATGATCCCGCTCTGCCGGGAAGAAGGGATCGGAATCATCCCGTGGAGCCCGCTCGCGCGCGGGTTTCTCGCTGGTAATCGCCGACCAGAAGATTTCGGCGAAACGGTGCGAGCGAAAACGGACGAGTACGCGCACAAGCTGTACTACGATGCTTCGGATTTCGAGGTGGTGGAGCGGGTTACCCAGATTGCGCGCGCTCGGGGTACCAGCAATGTGCAGGTGGCGCTCGCGTGGCTGCTGGCGCAACGCGGCGTGACCGCGCCGATTGTCGGGGCGAGCAGGATGCAGCACCTCGAGGATGCTGTGGGCGCGCTCGAGGTGCAGCTCAGCTGTGAGGAAATCAGGCGGTTGAACGAGCCTTACAGGCCGCATGCGGTGCTCGGGCATTCGCGGCCGGCGGGCTGGTAGGCAACTGGGCGGGGCCTGGGCCCGCACAGAAGCCGCGCCGCAAGCGCGGGGCCGGTTAACAACCGGCGGCAGGATACCATCCTGCCCACAAAGTAATTCAAGCTATTCGGTTTTCAAGGATCTTTGGGAAGCGGAGGGTACACCTCGCTTCACCCGCTCTTTGGGAGACGACGATGGTTTCAGGCTGCTGCCAGAAGCAGGGGCGGCGGCGTTTCGTCGGCGCCGACGACGTTGCGAGGCACGTAGATCTGTTTCGCGCCTTCGCCGGGC
>DASSSG010000713.1:0-6694 GCA_035708545.1 Bryobacteraceae bacterium
CGTTTTCCCCGCCCCGCTCGGCCCCACCAGCGCGACTACTTCGCCCGCCCGCACTTCAAGATTGATGCCGTTCAGCGCGAACCCATTCGAGTTGGAGGGATAACGGAACGTGACGTCCTGAAACGTGATTGCATCACGGAAGGTACGAAGTCTGGCCGGATTTCTCTTCTCACGAACACGTGCGTCGTGGTCGAGGTACTGGAAGACGTGCTGTGCGGCGCCCATGGCCTGCTGGAAGATGTTGTGTATCCCCGTGAGCCGCTTTACGGGCTCATACAGCATCAGCAGCGCGATCACGAAGCTGGTGAACTCTCCCGCGGTCATCTGCTGCACTTTGATCTGCGTCCGGGCATATGTCAGCAGACCGACTATGGTCAGCGCACCGAAGAACTCGATCATCGGCGATGCCAGGGCCTGCTGGAGCACGTACCGGAGGTTGGCGCTGCGCAGCCGTCTGGCGGCGGCACGGAACCGCGCAGACTCGCGCTCCTCGCTGCCGAAGGATTTTACGACCTGATGGCCGGCAATCGTCTCCTGCAGGATCTCGTTCAGCTCCGCGGTGTGGTCCTGGGCGTGGCGCGTCGTGCGGCGAATCCGGCGGCCGAGCCGCACGGTCGGCACCAGCACGATCGGCAGTACAGTGAGGCTGACCAGGGCGAGCAGCCAGTCACGCTGCAATACGACATAAAGCAGGCCGATGACTACGAAGCTCTGGCGCAGCCAGTCGGCCAGCATGCTCGACGTCGCGATCTGCATTTTGTCGATATCGCTCATCACACCCGACATCAGCCGCCCGGTTGAGTGCATCTCGAAGAACTCGGCGTCCTGTCGCAGCAGCCTCTCATAGACGGTCTGGCGGATGTCGGTGATCGCGGACACACCAACGTAGTTGATGAGGTAATTACCGAGATAGTCGGCCAACCCTTTGGTGAGGAATGCGAGCAGAATCCCGAACGCAACCAGTGTCCAGACGTTGTGGAAGCCGGCCGGGGCGATGTCGTGTAGGTATACGATGCCGCCGGTGAGCGGGTTGCGAAACAGCTGGACCGGGCCTTCGGGCGAGTCCGGCCGCAGCACGCGATCGAAAACCGGACCCGCCAGCAGCGCCACGGAAGCGTGCGCCATACCGGCGAGCCCCATAAGTACTACGGAAATGAACAGTTGCGGTGAGTACGGGCGGACGAAATGGAGCAGCCGCCCGAGATCCTTCATCGGGCGACTCGCAGTTGCTCGACAGCTCGCGTGACTCGGTCGACAGGCACGCGGTCGAGGCCTTCGGGCGAGGTAATAACCTCCGATTCGACCTGCCAGGGTGCCCAGATGACCGGATCGGACGGCCCGTAGAGCACGACTACGGGCACCCCCAGCGCGGCCGCCATGTGCGCCGGACCGCTGTCGTTGCCGACGAACAGTGTGGCGCCGGCGAGCAGTGATTTCAGGCCACCGAGCGACCGCCGTTCCACGCGGTACTGGCCGGCGGCGGCAGCATCATCATCCGGGCCGGCGATGAAAACGGGTTCGAGATCCGCCTCGAGTGCGCGCGCGAGTTCAAGGAACCGGGCGGGCGGCCACGCCTTCTCCGCGGCTGTCGCGAACGGGTGCAGTACCGCATATGGCCGTGCGGCGCGCTCGCGTTCCGCGAACAACCTGGCACGCGGGATCGATCGGCGCTCGGCGCCCAGAAAGAACACCGCGGACGCCAGGTGCTCCGCGGTGTGGACCTTGCGCTCGACCCCGAGAATTTCCTGAGCTCTCGGTATTCGAACGTTGTACATGCAGGAGCCGCGATGATGCCCAAAGCCCGCTCGGAAGCGAGCACCGGAGGCGCGGGTCAGGGCCATGCTGCGGGTGCCGCCGTGCAGGTTCAGGCAGAGGAGGGGCCTCCACATCGTGAGCTGGCCGAGCCGCGGCGACAGAATGCCGTCCACGTCCGGGTTACCTTCAAAGACCTCGGCGAAGCGGTCCTCGACGACAACCCCGAGCTTCAGGTCCGGCCGGCTCTGCTTCAGGATTTCGAGAGCGGGTGTCGTCAGCACGCAGTCGCCGAGTGAGCGCAGGCGTATCACGGCCAAGCGGGAACCGGGCGGCAGCTGCTCGAGTATGGATGGCACGAAGGCGCGCGACCTACTCTTCGATCTTTGCCTCTTCGATCTTCGCCTCGTCGATCAACATCACCGGGATGTCATCCCGGATGGGATACACGCGATGGCATTGCGTGCACTTGAGACCACTCTGATCGGGCTTCAACTCGAGGTCCGCCTTGTCCAGCGGGCACACAAGTATCTCCAGCAGTTCCTTGCTGATCGCCATGTGTGAAGTGTATCAATGATACTGACCTCTCAAGCCCCTGCCGCGGACGCCATCTCCGACCGGGCCTTCTGCACGACGGCCAGATACTGCCGGGCCCGCTCCGCGAACACCTCGTAACGGCCTTCTTTGATCGTTTTCGCGTCGATCAGCTCGCCGCCGACCGCCACCGCACAGGCCCCCGCCTTCAGAAACTCAGGCGTAGTCTCCAGGTTGACCCCGCCGGTCGGGATCATCTCGATGTGCGGGAATGGCCCCTTCAGTGCCTTGATGTACTTTGGGCCGCCGACGTTGCCCGCCGGGAACACCTTGACGACGTCTGCGCCCGCCTGCCAGGCAGTAAGCACCTCGGTGGGCGTGAGCGCGCCCGGCATAATGGGCTTGCTATACCGTTTCGCGATCTCGATCGTCGCCACATTCAATGCCGGCGTGACAAGAAACTCCGCCCCCGCCAACATGCAGGCTCGCGCAGTCTCCGGATCGAGCACCGTGCCCGCTCCCAGCGTGATCTTGTCCCCGAACCTGTCCGCGACTTTTTCGAGAGCCCGGATCGCGCCCGGCACGGTCATCGTAATCTCCGCCGAGCGAATCCCACCCCGATAAATGGCCTCGACGGCGCGAATCGCCGCGTCGGCGGTAGACGTGCGCACCACGGGCACGATGCCGATATCGATAATCGCGGCAAGCGTCTTATTTTTGTCCATGTTGGCCCAATTGTAACAGTCATAACAAACTGTAGATCCAGTGAAATATGTTGCCAATGAGCGGCCATTCGGCGTATGATTCTGAGCATTTCGAAGACCCGCCGGGAGGGAGCGGTACGCATGGAGCTTAAGGACACCATTCGCGAGGTGCTCGGCAATAAGGGACGGGAAATCTGCGCCGTCGCGCCCGAAACCTCGGTTTACGATGCGCTCGAGATGATGGCGGAGAACGATATCGGCGCCCTGCTCGTCATGGATGAGGGTCGGTTGCTCGGCATCATGTCGGAGCGCGACTATGCGCGCAAGGTCATCCTGGTCGGCAAGACATCTCGGGAAACACTGGTCGAAGAGATCATGCACGCGCCGGAGCCCTCGGCTGCACCGACCACCACCGTCAGCGAGGCGATGCGGATGATGACCGAGGCGCGCGTGCGGCACCTGCCGGTGCTTGATGGCGAACGCGTCACCGGCGTCGTATCGATCGGCGATCTCGTGAACCACGTCATCAACGCGCAACAGGGCACGATTCAGGCGCTCGAGGCGTACGTGTCGGGCACTTACCCGGCGTAGCGACTTGCCGGCTCGCCCGCTGCGCAGGCTTCGGTGGTACATCGGCGGCCTGCTCTTCCTTTCGACGGTCATCAACTATATCGACCGGCAGACGCTGAGTGTGCTGGCGCCGTATATCAAGCTCGAATACGGCTGGAGCAACACCGATTTCGCCAGGCTCGTCATCGCGTTCCGGGCTGCCTATGCCGTCGGGCAAACCGTCGCCGGACGTTTTCTCGACTGGATCGGCACGCGGCGGGGACTGACGATCTCGGTCGCCTTCTACTCGAGCGCCGCGATGCTTTCGTCGCTGGCCGCCGGTCTGCCCGGCTTTTCCTTCTTTCGATTCGCCCTTGGCCTCGGCGAGGCTGCGAACTGGCCTGGAGCGACGAAGGCCGTCTCGGAATGGTTTCCGCGTCGGGAGAGCGGCTGGGCCGTAGCGCTCTTCGACAGCGGGTCGGCCGTCGGAGCGGCCGTCGCGCCCGCGCTGGTGCTCTGGGCGTATCACTGGTTTGGAAGCTGGAGGCCCGCGTTCATCGTTACCGGATCGCTCGGGTTCCTGTGGCTGATCGCATGGCGTCTCCTGTACCGCTCGCCGGAAGAGCACCCCCGCCTGGGCGACGAGGAACGCAGATATATTGTCGAGGGGCGCGGTACCGGTGAGGGTCCGCAAACGCCGGCCCCGCGCTACAGCTATCGAACACTGCTGGCCCTGCCGCAGACCTGGGGCATCATACTCGCCAAAACCCTGACCGATCCGGTCTGGTTCTTCATCACAGACTGGTTCGCGATCTACCTGGTCTCGAAGAACTATCGGCTCGAGGAGAGCCTGCTTGCTTTCTGGGTTCCCTTCCTCGCGGCTGATGTCGGAAACTTCGCCGGTGGTGGCGCATCGAGCTGGCTCATCCAGCGCGGCTGGAGTGTGGGCCGCGCCCGCAAAGCCGTCATCCTCGTATCAGGCCTTGGAATGGCCATGCTCGCGACCGCGGCAGTGCTCGATTCCCTCGGCGGGCTGATCGCCGCTTTCGCGATCTCCACCCTCGCGTATGCCGCCTTCTCGACTATGGTCCTGAATCTCCCCGCCGACGTGTACCCGAGCCATTCCGTCGCCTCCGTCAGCGGGATGAGCGGGACGGGAGCGGGCCTCGGAACCATCGCGGCCACGTACATGATCGGCAAAGTGGCCGACGCGCGATCGTTCGAACCGGTCCTCATCGCCGCCAGCATGGTGCCTCTCGGCGCCATGGCCGCCGTGTTCCTGCTGGTTCGCAACACTCGCGCGACCGACCAGGGGATCGTCAACCGTATCTGATATACGACCGAGAGCATCACGATCACCGCCTCGGCGCCGCTCGTGCAGACGCGCAATTCGGACGTGAGTCAACTGGTCGACTCGAAGAGCGTACAGGACATTCCGCTCGGCGACCGCCGCACTATGAATCTGCTGCGAATCACGGGCGCCGCCGTGTTCGTCCACTACGACACCGGCGCCAGGCGGAACTTCAGCCTGGCACGCGGTCGCACGCAGAGCCAGATGTTCTGGATCGACGGCGGCACCGGCCAGAACATGCGGCTCGGGATCGGGCAGGTCGATACCGACCCGCCAGTCGAAGTCGTGCAGGAAGTGAAGGTGCTCGCGAACAACTACTCGGCCGAGTACGGAGATTCGGTCGGCGGCGTGATCATTGCCACTACGCGCTCCGGCAGCAACGAATTTCACGGCTCCGCCTTCGAGTACCTGCGCAATGACGCGCTCGATGCCGCGAGCTGGCGGCGCTCGTTTCCGGCGCCCAGCTGCGTGAAGTGGCGCCCGGCCCACGCAGTCGGACCGCTCGTTCCCTCAGTTCACCAAAGTCGGTCTTATATCCGACGCTGGGCGTCACCTCATATAACGCGGTCTCCTGCGCGTCGAGAAGCGCTTCTCCCACGGTCTCAGTTTCATTGGCACCTACACGTGGTCGAAGTTCCTCAACAACACCAATGAGGGCGGCAGCGCTCTTGGCCAGAGCGGGGACACCTACTCGAATCTTTATGATCGCCGGCCCGACCGGGGACCATCGGATAATCACATCCCGCATCGCTTCACCTTCAGTTCTGTCTGCGAAATGCCGAAACTGCGCGGCGCCTTCGGCTATGTCTTCGGCGGATTGGGCGCTCGGATCGGTGATCAATCTCCAGTCAGGTCCGCCGTTTACGGTGACCACCCAGATCAACAACACGTACGCGTTCTCGGCCGGCAACCCGCGGGCCGACGTACTGCGGAATCCCGCGCTGCCGGCCGGACAGCGGACTCTGGACCGCTGGTTCGACACCTCGGCGTTCGCGCAGCCGGCCGATTACCGCTTTGCCAACCGGGGCATGATTATCCTCCACGGCGACGGGCTGGTGAACTTCGACTTCTCTCTGATGAAGAACTTCGGCTTCGGTGAAGGCCGGCGGGTACAGTTCCGGGCGGAGTCGTTCAATGCCCTGAACCATCCCACATTCGGGATCCCGGGTCGAGTCTTTGGAGCCGCCGGCTTCGGCGTTGTGAGTTCGGCCAGCAACGCGCGAATTGTACAACCTGGCCTGCGATTGGTGTTTTGAACTGCGGCCCGTGTGAATCGCCGAACTTCGCGATTTTCGCAGCCGGCCATCACGCAATTGACGATCACTTCGGAAAACCGAACTGCCATCGCACGTTCGTTCACCTGCCGTGCGCACCTGCCTGATAGAATCGCTGTTGCCGAACCCAGCCATGGGGCCGGGGAACCTGCTCATCCGGCAACGCCGTGCGCGTTCCGCATCCGCGGCCAGGTTTGCCGGACAGGCCGTCAGAGTACTCCCAGGCTGCAGCCCGTCAGTTAACCTCGCAAGTGGATGTGGAAGTCGCCGGCCGCAGCCGCGCCGGTGGTAAGGAGATTTTGGCGTGGAGCAAACGCAAACGGTCACTCCCACCACGAAGGTAGTCGTGGCCAGCACCGTGCTGCTGTCCTTTATCTCGTTCTGGCGAGGGGCAGCGATCGTGCTCAGCGACCTCGCTTCATCGGCCTTCTACGCCGGCGGCATCGCCGAGCAGGCCATCGGCCGGAGCGCCCCATGGTTCATCCTCGGCGTCATGCTGTTCAGTTTCGCCGTGCGTTCCGTCTACATGG
>DASSSG010000714.1:0-3458 GCA_035708545.1 Bryobacteraceae bacterium
ACTCCGTCGCGAGTTGGCGTACACGGGGCGGGACATCGGGAGCAGAAATGGCCATATCTGATCTTACGGCTTATATAGCCGTAAGATCAACCCCGAAAGCCTGGCCCTATAGCAAAGCCGCATTCTGGTGACGTGCACCCGCACGCCAAACAACAGTTGCTTCTCCGGCGTCCCGATGGTACGATCTTCAGACGTACCTCTAAGCACCACGGAAAGGAGGTTGCCAGTTAACACATGATCAGGCTGCAAACAAATCGGCCAGAACTGACGCGTCAGAACCGCGGCACCCTCGATTTCCGTTCCATCGACTCCAGCCCGCGTTAGGGCGGCGATCTCCAGGTAATTGACAAACCGCGTTCCGTGAGCCGGCACGCGTCCGGCAGGCGCTTCTTTATCCGAGGAGACAAGATGAGCACGAAACTGAAGGTCCTCAGCGGGACCCGTTCTTCTCACGCGCCTCGATTGTGCGACACATGTCATTCCGGAGTCGTCCGTAAAGGCGCGTCAGATAGCGATGAGCACGTATTCTGCACGTTGACGAAGCGCGAAGTCGAGATTTGCGTGATCGAGTGCAGCAGGTACGTGAACCGGTCGGAGCCTTCTTTGTATGACATGAGGCAGATCGCGTGGGTGCTGCAGACCGACTCGCGCCGCCAGAAGATCGGATTCCTGCGGGCGAAAGAGTGGGAGCGGAAGCATGAAGACGAAGAACTCATTCCCGGAGTTCCGAGTTACTGAAGCGGCCGTTCCCACGCGGCCGCTCTACAGCGGGAGTGTCAGAACCGCTTCGCACCCCGGACCAGGCGTCCGGTTTCGCAACGCGAGCGTGCCGCCGTGCGCCTCGGCAATCTGACGGCTCAGCACCAGGCCGATACCCGAGCCGCCCGGTTTGGTCGTGAAAAACGGAACGAACAGGTTCGACGTATTCGCCAGCCCGGGACCTTCGTCCCGCACAAAGAGTTCAACCGCAGAGCCGTTTCGCGCCCAGCCGACTTCGACCCCTCCGCCCGTGTCCAGCGATGCATCCGCCGCGTTGCGGATCAGGTTGATCATCACCTGCTCGAGCTGGTCCGGATCGGCCTCGACGGCGACTGGCGGTCCGGCCCTGATCAACGGCTTCACGCGAATTTCCATGGCTGCTACCCGGGGCACCCACTCGTCGAGCTGTACGGTCCGGAACGTCGGAGGCGGCAGCTTCGCGAGCCGCGCATAGGCGCTCAGGAACCGGCTGAGGGCCTCGCTGCGCGCCGCAATCACTTCGAGGCCGCTGCGCATGTCGTCTTCCCAGTCGGGCGCTCTCTGCGCGCGCATCAGGAGCGAGGCGAGGCTGCCCGCAATCGACTTGATCGGAGCGAGCGAATTGTTCAGCTCATGGCCGAGCACGCGTACCAGCCGTTGCCACGCCTGCAGTTCCTCGGCGCGCAGCGGCTGCGTGAGATCGGTGACGACGAGGAGCTGATGGGGCAGACCGCCTTCGCGGAACGCGCTGCGGCTGATGCCCCAGCGGCCCGACCCGCCCGGAAACGTGCGCGCCTGCGTTCGCGTGGGCTCGCCTTCCAGATACTCCGCGAGCCCGAGCTCCTCGGCGCTGCGATTGAGCAGGCGCTCCTGAGGCTGAGCAAGTATCTTTTCGCCGGCACGGTTCACAAGCCGCAGGACGCGGCCGGCATCGAACGCGAACACACCAACGTTGATCTCCTCCATCACGGTGCGGAGCAGGGCAGTGGCTTCGAGTGCTCCCAGGCGCTGGGCCCGCAGTGTGGCGCCCATCGCGTTCACCTGCTGCATCACTTCGCCCAGGGCATCGTCGCCGCGAGCGCCGCGCGCGCGAATCGAGTAGTCGCCTTCGCGCATGGCTTCGAGCAGATTGGCCAGCGTCCGCAGCGGTGATGCGGCGCGGTCCCGCACCGCGGCGGCGAAGCCGAGCCACGCCCCGCCGACGAGAACCGCCAGTGTCCACCGCAGCTTCGATGAATAGTCGCCGACGCCGAGAATCACCGCGAGCGCCACGATCGCCGGCAGCCCCGCGGCGAGCGCCAGAAGCTCGAGTCTGCGCTCGTGGCTCAGGTGGAAGCGGTCGCGCTTCATACGCGTGTATTACCGCGCAGTCGCATCGCGAAGACCTACAGGTTGTACCGCTGCAGCCGGCGGTACAAGGCCGAACGGCTGAGCCCGAGCGCGGCCGCTGCATGGCTCACATTGCCGTCGTAGCGCGCGAGCGCTTTCTTGATGAGAAATGCTTCCACCTCTTCGAGGCTCATGTCTTCGAGCTTCGCCGGGCCCTGCGCGGTTCCGGTGCGCAGCGCCAGGTCGCCGGGACGAATCTTGTCGTCCTGGGCGAGCAGCACTGCCCGCTCGATCACGTGGTGCAGTTCGCGAACATTCCCCTGCCAGCGGTGCTCGAGCAGCGCGTGCATCGCCTGCTGGTCGAAACCCGTCAGCCGCTTGCGGTACCGCTGCGCGTAGGAGCTGAGAAAATGCGCGGCGAGCAGTGGGATGTCCTCGCGCCGCTCGCGCAGCGGCGGCAGATGGATCTCGATCGTGTTCAGGCGGAACAGCAGGTCCTCGCGAAACCGGTTGCTGGCCACCTCCTGGGCCAGGTTTGCGTTGGTAGCGGATATTACGCGCGCATTCACCTTCTTCGTCTTCGAAGATCCGACGCGCTCCATCTCACCTGTCTCGAGCACGCGCAGCAGTTTCGACTGGAGGTTCCACGGCACGTTTGCAATTTCATCGAGAAACAGGGTGCCTCCGTCTGCCAGCTCGAAACGTCCGACGCGGTCGGTCCTCGCGTCGGTGAACGCGCCCTTTACGTGGCCGAACAGCTCGCTCTCGAATACGCCTTCGGCGAGACCGCCCGCGTTTACCGTGACGATCGGACGTGAAGCGCGCTCGGAGATCGCGTGCAGAGTCCGGGCCACCACCTCCTTGCCCGTGCCGGGTTCGCCCGTGATCAGCACGTTGGCGTCTGACGGCCCGACGCGCGAAATAAGCTGCAGGACCGGCTGCATCGCCGGGGATTCGGCGATCATCAGCGGACGTCCCTCGGCGCGCAGCAGACGGTTTTCGTCTTCGAGTCTTTGCGAACGCCGCAGGGCTTCGCTGAGCTCGATCTGGGTGCGGACGATCGCGAGCAGGCGCGCGTTCTCCCAGGGCTTCTGGACGAAGTCGCGCGCCCCCCGCCGCATCGCCTCTACCGCAAGCTCGACGCTTCCCCACGCCGTCATCACGATTACCGGCAGCGCCGAATCGATCGACTGGATGCGCGCCAGCAGATCGAGCCCTTCCTGGCCGGAGGTCGTGTCGCGCGTGTAGTTCAGGTCCATGAGCACGGCGTCGAATTCAGACTTTTCGATCGCGGAGACGACGGCGGCGGGCGACGTGGCCAGCTCGAGCTGGTAGCCTTCGGCTTTGAGAAGCAGGCGGAGTGCTTCGAGCACGTCGCGCTGATCGTCGGC
>DASSSG010000715.1:0-10715 GCA_035708545.1 Bryobacteraceae bacterium
TGGACGCGCGATGACGCCGTGGGCGCGGTGATTCGGCTCGACTCTGCCGACCCTGCCAGCCCATGGGCGACGGTCGTCGGTGTCGTGGGGGACGTGCGGAATCCCACCGGGCTCGGCGCGCAGCCGACCGCCTACAGACCGCTTGCGCAGACCGCGGCCGCGGGAGGCACGCTCATGATCCGAACCGCGGGGGATCCGCTGGCGTTTGCCGACGCGGTTCGCCGAGAGCTCCGCAGCCTTGCTCCGGGGACATCCGAATTTGCCGCTGCCAGCCTCGAGAAAGCCGTCTTCGATTACGTGTCGCCGCAGCGTTTTACAACGTCGGTCCTGGGTCTGTTCGCAGCTCTCGGCCTGCTTCTGGCGGCCGCTGGTGTGTACGGCATCATGCGGCACTGGGTAAGCCGTCGGATTCCGGAGATCGGTATTCGCATAGCGCTGGGCGCTCGGCCGGATGCTGTGCTGAGGCTGGTCATGGCGAGATCCGCCGTCACCATCGCGTGGGGCCTCATTGCCGGCGCCATCGGCGCGCTCTGCATCCGGAAACTGCTGGCAGCTCAGTTGTACGGAGTCAGTCCCACGGACCCGCTGGTCTTGTCCGCGGTAATCATTTTGATGGCACTTGTCGGGTTGGCAGCCACTCTCGCTCCTGCTTTGTGGGCGGCGCGCGTGAATCCGCTCGACGCCCTCAAGTACGAATAGAGAGCGCGGCGCGTTCTTTCTGTTCCGCCGGCTATGGCATAACAATCGCAGGGACGTATCGCGCGGCGTCTGCCGGCCTGCTCTCGACACCATTGCACTTGTACCGTCGGGCGTCCCGATCATCAGCCGCAATTTGCGCAGCGCCGGCAGCAGGTTTGCCGGCTCGCACATCACGATCAGTCCTCCCGGTTTCACTGGCGCAACCAGCGACCGCACGACATTGTCGAGATCGTGGAGAATATGGTGCAGCAGCGCCTCTACACACGACGTCGTATTCGCGTTGACCCAGCATTTTCACGGGACGGCACACGAACGTTTGCCTGTACGCCGTTCATGTCGCACCGCATCCGTGCAACGTTGATCGCCCCTGGCGATAAATCGATGCCCGTCACGTCCGCACCCACGCCGCCCGTATATACTCCACGTATCCGCTATGAAACGAAGAAAGTTCCTCGCCGCTTCGGTCCTTACCGGCGTGGGCGTGAATGCCGCGACGGCACAGACCGGCACCCGTGCGGCGCGTCCCGAGTCCCGGTCCTCCGATCTCCCCCGCGGCATCACTCCCAGCGCTTTCAGCAATCGCAGCTCCGGCTACAGCCAGTTCACCGTTCCCGATTACTACACGTACACGGACGACCTCCGTGTAGAACGCAATCGCCCCGGCAAACCTCACAAAGGCAAGGTCCTCGCGGCCATACAGGCCCACTCCGATGATGTCCCGCTTTATTGCGCGGGCACGGTCGCAAAGCTGATCGATGAAGGCTACACCGGTTATCTGATTCGGCTGTCCAATGACGAAGCCGCAGGTAAGACGCTCGGCCACGGTGTCGTGCAGAATGAGATCGATAACCGCGAAGTCGCAAGGGCGCTCGGCTGCAAACAGGCCTTCACGTTCTACTATCGCAATCACCGGATGGACGACATCGCCGCGGTCGAAATCCGCGCACGGCTTATCTTCCTCTATCGCCTTCTTCAGGTCGACACCATCCTCGCGATGGACCCGTACAACCATTACGAGGAGAATCCAGACCACCTCGTCGCCGCCCGCGCGGCCGAGGCCGCCTGCTGGATGGCCGCGGGCGACAAGGACTATCCGGAACACTACCGAGCCGGACTCAAACCCACCTACGTGCGGGAAAAGTATTATCACGCACGCTCGCCAAACGGCCACAATCTTGTAAACCGCGTTGTGGACATCAGCTCGTACATCGATACCAAGGTCCGCGCGAACGTCGCGAACCGCGGCAAAGGTCCGGCGGGCGCCGCCGGTTCGCGCCTGCGCCATGAGCTTGCGGCACAGCGAAAACGCCTTCCGCTGCTCGGAGACAGCGACGACTCGGCGGATTTCAATTACGTGAAACACTTCCTGATGGACGACTGGCGCACGCTCGGGCAGCGCTTCGGGGTCGGGTACGCCGAGGCATTTCGCTACATCGGTCCCGAGCCCGGCTACGATGCGAACATCCGAAAATATGTCGATGCGAATGTGGTTCCGTTATGAGTGAAGTGATCATCGAACGCGACCGCCCGGGCCAGCCGCACAAAGGCAAAGTTCTCGCTGCCATTCACGCCCACATGGATGACGTGCCGCTGTTCGCCGGCGGTCTGTGCGCAAAGCTGATTGCGGAGGGCTATACCGGTTACCTCATCCGCACCAGCAACGACGAGATGCGCGGCGGCGGCAGCCCCGCCGAGAATATCCTCAGCAACGAACAGGATCACTTCCGCGTCGCGAAGGCGCTCGGTTTCAAGGAAGTTTTTGACTTCTGCTATCGCAACCACTGCATGAACGACATTTCCGCGATCGACCTCCGCGGCCGCCTCATTCTGCTGTTTCGGCTGCTGAAGGTCGACACTGTCGTCTCGTTCAATCCATGGGGCCACTTCGAAGAAAACCCCGACCACTGGGTGACCGGCCGCGCCGTGGAAGAGGCGTGCTGGATGTCAGGTGTCGAGACCAACTGCCACGAGCACCTGGAAGCGGGCATCCGGCCTCACAGCGTCAGCGAGCGCTGGTTCTTCGCCGCTCGCGATACACAGCCGTGGAATCGAGTGGTCGACATCAGCTTGTATATAGAAAAGAAGGTCGACGGCATCACGGAGTGCAAGTCCCAGGGCGGCGGCAACGATGGCTCGAAGCTGCGCGCGCGGCTTGCGAATCAGGGCAAGCGCCTCCCGCTGCTCGGCGACAGCGATGCCACAGCCGACCGTGCGTACGTCCGCGAATTCCTGCTCGATCCCTGGCGCGAGGCCGGCAAAGAACACGGCCTCGCCTGCGCCGAACGATTCTGGTACATAAATCACCGCCCGCCGGCGAAGACCCGCGTTCAGGAATACGTGGAAAGGCACGCGGTTCCGTTATGACGAGGCGAAGCTTCCTGGCCGGCGCCGCTGCCGCGCCCGCAATCGCGTCGGCCGCGGACAAAGCCGGCCCGATGAAGATCACGTCGATCGAGGCCGTGACTTTCCGGAAAGACCTCAAAATCGGCGGCGGCTCCGGCGGTGCCGATGGCGCCGAATTCTGCTGGGTTCGCCTGCACACGGACCGGGGCATCACCGGCACCGGTGAGACGTATCCGTTCTCTGCGGGCGAGACCGGCGCGCTGAAAGACTACTCGCGCCGGATCATCGGGCGCGATCCGCGTGATATCGACGGCGTGTGGCGCGGCTTCTTCCATGACATGGCCATGCGCAACGCCGGCGGCTCGGACATGCGCATTCTGAGCGCAATCAACATGGCCCAGCTCGATATCCTCGGCCAGGCGGCCGGACTGCCGCTGTACCGGCTCCTCGGGGGCAGGACGCGCGAACGGGTGCGCGTCTATAACACCACGACCGATTACTGGGCCATCAACAACATGAAAATGGGTTCGGATACCCTGAAGATCACCCGTTTCCTCCTCGACCGCGGCATCACCGCGATGAAAATTTACCCGTTCAGCGCCCCGGACCACTACCTGTCGAACGCGGTGTTGGAGCGCGGGATGCGCTGGATCAAAGATATTCGGGAAGCCGTGGGCACCGAAATGGACATCTGTGTCGATTGCTGGGGCCGTTTCGACCTCCCGAGCGCGCAGCGTATCGCGAAATCGCTCGAACCCTGGGCAATCATGTATCTCGAAGACGCGATGCTCATGAGCAACGCCCAGGCTTACGCTCAGCTGGCGCGCGAAACCAGCGTGCCGATCTGCGTGAGCGAGACCCTCGCGACTCGCTACGAATATCGCGAGTTCTTTGAAGCGAAAGCGTGCGACGTGATCATGTACGACCTGACGTGGTGCGGCGGGATCAGCGAGGCGAAGAAGATTTCCGATATGGCGGACAGTTACATGATCCCCACCTCCCCGCACACGTGTGGCGGCCCGTTGCTCTACGTGTGCTCGATACACCTCTGTACCGCGCTCTCGAACCTGCTCATCATGGAGAGCAATTACTGGAAGTACACGCATCAGTATCCATACTTCATCAGTAACGTCCCTGTGCCGGACAAAGGCCACGTCACGGCGCCGGGGCTGCCGGGCATCGGCGCCGAAATCAAACCGGAACTATTCAGGAACGGCGATGCCATAACAGAAACGACCGCGAAGCTATGACAAGACTGTCGGGGTACCGCGACTGCTTGTTATGGCTGCTCACGGTTGCGATCGCCCCCGCACAGCTCGTCACGAGCCTCTCCCCCGAAACCAACTCCGCCTTCGACCGCTACATCGCCGAAGCCGAGCCCGGAATCACCGAACAGGCCCGCAGCAATCGCCCGCTGCCATTGCTCGGAGATCCCGCGCCCGCTCGCACTCGCGCCGGCGAGCTGGTTCTCCGGGGCATCAGCGAAGAAAACGGGCGCTCCGTGCCCGGCGGACTCATTCATGACTGGCTGGGCGGCATGTTTATTCCCGCCGCCACTCTCGCGAAAGTTGCCACTGTCCTCCGCGATGCCGACCGCCACCAACAGTGGTACCCGGAGATTGTCGAGTCGAAGCTGCTCGCGCGCAACGGGCCGGAAGCGAGCAGCAGATGGATCATGAAAAAGAAGAAGGTGATCACGGTGGTTCTGCGGGCCGATCTCGATTCGCTCTTTCAGCCTGTCACGGCGACTCACGCCTTGATCCTTTCTCGCACCAAACCGATCGTCGAGATCCGCGACTATGGGACGCCGAGACAGGGCGAGTACCCGAGCGGGCAGGGCCACGGGTTCCTCTGGCGGTTTAACGGCTACTGGACCCTGCACGAGTCGGACGGCGGCGTCTTTGCCGAGTGCCGCGTGATTTCCCTGTCGCGAGATGTACCCGCCGGCCTCGGCTGGATCGTGAACCCCTTCGTCCGCACCATGCCGCGGGAATCGGTCGAAACCACCTTGCGCCAAACAAAAGACGCGGTCCGGAGACTGCGCTGATGGTCTCAGCATTGAGGCAAGATATGCTTTTGAATCACTGTATGGAGGTCATGTCACGCATGCAGATAGATCGCCGCTCCTGCTTTCGGGGATTGCTCGGAGCCGGAGCTATGTTCGCGGCGCAGCGGACCGATGCCGCCGCCATTGGACCGAACGACACGATAAAGGTCACGAATATCGAGTCGTTCGTTCTGAGAAATACGTGGGTATTTGTGAAGATCTCGACCGACGCGGGCATAGTGGGCTGGGGAGAGATGCTCAAGGATGACGCGAAGGCGTGCGCCGCGGGAGCACTCGAGGTCAAAGACTACCTGGTTGGCCAGGACCCGCGCCGGGTGGTTCACCACTGGCAGGCCATCCATCGCGGCGCGTTCTACCGCGGAGGCCCGATCAAAACAGCGATCTCGAGCGGCATCGATCAGGCGCTCTGGGACATTACGGGAAAGGCGTACGGCGTGCCGGTATACAAGCTGCTCGGCGGGCCGACGCGCGACCGGGTCCGAGTGTACGGGACCCTCAACGAGAAGACAGGCGTGAACGCAATCAAGGTGGGCGTGCGCGGTTCGAAGCGCTGGCCTTTCAAGTACAACGAAGGCCAGCAGATGGTCGATGAGGTCGTCGAGCGCTTCAAGGCGCTGCGCGACAAGGTCGGCGCCGGCGTCGATATCGGTATCGACTTCCATGGCGCCGTCCAGCCGCCGACTGCGATGGTGCTGATGAAAGCGCTCGAGCCGTATCATCCGTGGTTCTACGAGGAGATCGTGCAGGCACTGAATGTCGACATCATGGCTGAGCTCGCGCGTAAGACGCACATTCCGATCGCCACGGGCGAACGTATCTTCACCAAGTGGGGCTTCAAGGAAATACTCGAGAAGCGCGCGGCAACGATAATCCAGCCTGACGTGTGTTACGCGGGCGGGATTACCGAGCTGAGGCTGATCGCGGGCATGGCGGAGGCGTACTATACACCGCTTGCTCCGCACAATCCGAATGGACCCTGCTCGCTGGCAGCGAGTCTTCAGGTTGCCGGCTGCATTCCGAATTTCCTCATCCAGGAACGCGGCGATGCCGAACACATGGATCTGCTGGCGAAACCATTGCCCCCGGTTACCAATGGGCATCGGCCGCTGCCCACGGAACCCGGTCTCGGTATCACGATCGACGAAAACAAACTGATGGCGCAGGTCGGCGAGCCGAAGCCGTACCGGGCTGCTTACGACACCGACGACGGGTCGGTTGTGGACTGGTAATTCGATGAATCGCCGCTCAGGCGGCAGCCCGCTCGGCGGTCCGCGCACCGCCGCGCGCTGCATCGATTGCGATGCCTCGCGTTTTCGGCTGATCCCGGAGAGGAAACGATCCTGGCAACTGCCGTAAGAGCGTGGCCGCGTTTCTCACCCGCGATCGGAACATCTTCGACTGTGCGTCGCCGGGCTGCGTGTGCGCCCCCGGTCTCACGCGCCCTGATACAATGAGGCAACTATCCGACTGATGAGGGATCTGCTCCCGTGGCCACGAACGCCGCGCCCGTAATCGGGATCTATCCCGGTTCTTTCGATCCCATCACCAACGGTCATCTGGATCTGATTGAGCGCGGGTCGAGACTTGTCGACCGGCTCATTGTCGCCATTCTCCGCAATGAGGCCAAGCAGGCACTGTTCTCGATGGAAGAACGCATGCACATGCTGCGAGACGTGCTGGCCGAGTTTCCCAATGTCGATGTGGACTGTTTCGAAGGCCTGCTCGTCGATTACGCAGCCGGCCGTGACGCGCGCATTATCCTCCGCGGGATTCGGGCCGTCTCCGACTATGAATACGAGCTGCAGATGGCGCTCATGAACCGCCGACTCCGGCCCGAAATCGAAACCGTTTTTCTCATGGCCGGTGAAGCATTCTCGTTTATCAGCTCGCAGCTGGTCAAAGAAGTTATCCGCCTTGGCGGGAACGTTTCCGGACTGGTGCCGCCGCTCGTGGAGGCGCGTCTCAAACACAGGCTGCTTGGGCAAAGCGCCTGATTCGCGGGAACACACATGCAACCAAAGCCGACACTCGAACTTGCAGAACGCATATCCCTGATTACCGTCTCCTCGACCATGAAGGTGGCCGCGGAAGCCGACCGCCTCCGCTCGGAAGGTGTTGATGTTGTCGATTTCGGCGCGGGCGAGCCGGACTTTCCCACCCCCGACAACATAAAACAGGCCGCGGTCCGCGCGCTCGAGCAGAACTTCACGAAGTACACCCCAGCGGGCGGCACCAAAGAGCTGAAGCAGGCGATCTGCGAGCGCCATGCCGCCGACTACGGCACGCGTTACACACCCGCCGAGTGCGTCGTTTCGGTGGGCGGCAAGCACGTCATTTTCAATCTGACGCAGGTGCTTCTCGATCCCGGTGACGAGGTCGTCATCCCCGTTCCCTACTGGGTCACTTACAAAGACGTGGTGAATTACGCCGGCGCCAAATGCGTCTTCGTCGACACGGATGAAGAGAACGGCTTCACGCTGACGGCCGCGATGATCGAGCCGCACCTGACGAGCCGCACGCGGGTGGTCCTCATCAATTCGCCGTCAAATCCCAGCGGTGGCGTGCTCGATCGCGAGGAGTTCCGGCGCATCCTGCAGATGACGTCCCGGCGCGGCATCTGGCTGATCACGGACGAATGCTACTGCCGGTTTCTCTATGCGGATGAGCCGTTTTCAATCGCCGCTGAACCGGGCGCCAAAGACACCGTTATCGTGGCAGGCTCGCTCTCAAAGACCTATGCGATGACCGGTTGGCGCATTGGCTTTGGCCTTGGGCCGGCTCCCGTGATGAGCGCCATTAACAAACTGCAGAGCCACAGCACCTCGAATCCAACCTCGATCGCGCAAAAGGCAGCCGTCGAGGCGGTGCGCGGCCCCCAGGAGTCCGTCGACATCATGCTCGCCGAGTACCGGTGCCGGCGCGACTTCGTGATCGAACGGCTGCGCGCCATTCCGGGCGTCAGGATCGGCGTGCCGAAGGGTGCCTTCTACGCATATCCGAACATTTCCTGCGTGCTCGGCCGTGACGGCATTCAGAACCCTATGCAGCTCGCCGAGAAGCTGCTGGCGAGGGCCCATGTCGCCGTCGTACCTGGAGAGGCTTTCGGCACGGAACAGCACATACGCATCTCCTACGCCGCGTCAATGGACGAGCTCAGCCGCGGCCTCGATCGCCTGCATCAGTTCATCGCCGCACGGGTGTGAAGGCCACGCGTCTCGAGCCGGAATTTGTCCCACGGCCCTGGGGCAGCGAGACGTGGTTTCGCGCGGGCAGCGATTCACCTCTGCTCATCAAGTTTCTCGAGACGTTCGACAAGCTGTCCGTACAGGTGCATCCGCCCGACTCCTACGCCCGCCGCCACGAGAACAGTTCCGGGAAAACCGAGATGTGGCATATCACTGCCGCCCGGCCGGGCGCCCAGGTCGCCGTCGGCTTCCGAGTGGCGCAAACACGCGAGAGCGTGCTTTGCGGCATCCGCACCGGCGAAATCGAGTCGCAGATGAACTGGCTCGACGTCAGGTCCGGCGATACCATTTATGTGGAAGCGGGCAGGATCCACACGATCGGCGCCGGCGTTTCGCTCTGCGAAATCCAGCAGAACTCCGATGTCACTTATCGCCTGTACGACTACGGCCGAAAACGTGAACTGCACCTGGAAAAGGGGCTGGACGTATGCTCGCTCGAGCCGTACGATGGCCGTCGCGCTCTGCCCGTCCGCTGCGAGTACTTTCATACCGAAGAAATCTTCTGGACCGAACCGCTGCGCTATCATCCGATCAGGCCTCCCGAACACTTTCTCGTCGTGCTGAGCGGCTCGGGGACAATAGGAAATGAATGGTTCGAAGCCGGCCATGTTTGGTTCGTCGAGCCGGCGGCCGGTGTTCTCGATGTCGTCCCTGACTCGCCGCCGCACCTGCTGCGAAGCTGGCGTCCATACTGACGGCTCCCTTCGAGCGCCAATGCGCCTTTGCCTCAGCATTCTCATCTGCGCCGCCGCTCTCCTGCTCGGTTGTGAAACCAGGCCAAAAGCAACGCGCGTGCGGGCCATAGGCGAAGCTTATGTGGGTCCAATAACTGTCGACCTGCGTGACGATCTGGTGCCCGGGGCGAAGGTTGTTGGGAGAATGAAACACGGTGATCGTGTCGCCATCCTGCACACTCGCCGCCGTTTCGTCAAGGTCAGGACTGCCTCCGGCGTGGAAGGCTGGACTGAAGTACGAAGACTGCTTACACCGGAGCAGATGGAGGAGCTCAACGATTTATCTGGCCGGGCCGCGAAGCTGCCGTCGATGGGCAGAGCGACCGTCTATGACACCCTGAACATGCACGCCGAACCAAATCGGCATGCGACCAGCTTCTACCAGATAGCGCCCGGAGCGACGGTGGACGTGCTCGCGCATCGGGCGGCCGAGCGGTCGGCGACTCCTCCGCCCCCTGTGCCAATCGTAAAGAAAGCTCCTCCGCCGCCGGCCCGGATGAAGCCCAGGAGAGAATCGAAGACCCTGCCGCTGCCAAAGCCTCCCGTCCCCGCACTCCCTCCGAACTGGATGGAGCTGTCGAAGACCGACCTGCCGGAGGAGATCGAGCCTGAGGCCGAGGCCGAGGAGAACAAGCGCGCGCACCACAAACCGAAGATCCACATCGATGACTGGACCTTCGTTCGCGCTCAGAACGGGAAGGCGGGGTGGGTGCTCTCGGGCATGCTGCTCATGTCCATACCCGACGAGGTCGCACAATACTCCGAGGGTGCGCGCATCACGTCGTATTTCGAACTCGGCAGCGTCGACGATGAAGGTGTCCCAAAACGCCATTGGCTGTGGACAACGAGCTCCCGCACAGGCATGCAGTACGACTTCGACAGCTTCCGGGTGTTCATCTGGAACCGGAAAAAACACCGCTATGAGACCTCGTACATCGAGCGCGGTGTCGAGGGTTATTTCCCCGTCGATGTCCAGGCGCCGAAGTTCACAGTTTTGCTGCGCCGCCAGAACGGAAGCTATTACACGAAGAGTTTCGCGCTCGACGGGTATTTGACGCGCTGGCTCGGCAGTGCCGAGGCGCAGCCGCCGCACGATCCGCTGGTGCGCACGATCATCAGCCGGGGACCGCCGGCGCCGGCAGTACCCGCAGCACAGAACTCGCCCGGATTTGTCGGTCGCGTGAAGGCCTGGACGAAGAGGGTGCTGAACCGCAGCTGAACGTCAGATCTAAGCCGCTTCCAGTTCCAGTCGGTCCATTGCCAGGAATTCCCGGATGTGCGGATGGTCCGACTTCTCGAGTCCGTCCACCGGCCCGAAGTAGATTACGCCGCCGTCGTAAAGAAAAGCGACGGTGTCCGCGACCTTGCGCATCAGATCGAGATCGTGCGTAACGACTACCGAGGTCAGCTTCAGCTCGCGCTTGAGCCGAAGCATCAGATTTCCCAGATGGTCCGACATGACGGGGTCGACCATCGTCGTCGGCTCATCGTACAGAATGCATTCCGGCTGCGCAGCGACGGCACGCGCGATCGCCACGGCGCGCCGGTGACCGGTTGAGAGATCGCTCGGGAAGCTGTCGCGGTATTCTCCGAGGTCGACCATCCGCAGCAGGCCGTCCACGATCG
>DASSSG010000716.1:0-4476 GCA_035708545.1 Bryobacteraceae bacterium
CAGATTCAGCTTGGACTGAAATTCATTTTTTGAACCGCGCCATGCCACGCCTCCTCCTCGCGGGCTTCCTCGCGCTGTGCGCGCTGCACGCCGCGGAACCGACATTCCCATACGGCGCAGTCTATTTCCGCAAGTCCAACCCTCCGGAAGAGGACTGGTCGCGCGATCACCAGACCGCAGCCAGAATCGGCATGAATACGTTCCGGCACTGGTTCATGTGGTCGGCCATCGAAGTCGCGCCCGGCAGGTACGACTGGCGCGATTACGATCGCATGTTCGACCTTGCCGCGCAGAACGGCATTAAAGTCGTGCTCGCGGAAATGATCACCGCCGCCCCCGAGTGGATGTTCGACAAATACCCCCACGCCCGCTACCGCGGCTCCGATGATACTGTCGTCTACTCGCAAAGCGGCGGCTCGAGCGCAACCGGCGGTTTTCCCGGGCTCTGCCTCGACAATGAGGACGTCAAAGCACAGGCTGAAAATTTCCTCACCGCCATGGCCGAACGCTACAGGAGCCATCCCGCGATGTGGGCCTGGGATCTGTGGAATGAACATTCGTACCCTGGCGGCACCCCGCAGCGCATGTACTGCTACTGCGAAGCGACGCAGAAGAAGTTTCGCGAATGGCTGAAGCGGAAGTATGAAACGCTCGACAATCTTGGCAAATCCTGGTATCGCTACAGCTATGCCGACTGGAACAATGTCCACCCGCCGCGCAGTCTCAGCGGCTACCCCGAAAGCCTCGACTGGCTTGAATTCAGAACCGACAACCAGTTTGAGCTGCTGAAGTGGCGCACCGACCTGATCCGCCGGCTCGACAAGCGCAATAAGATCACGGCGCACGGCGTTGCCGGCACGCTCGAAGCTCTCCCCAGTTCGGCAAACGACGAATGGCGATCCGCCGCCGCGGTCGAGAGCTGGGGTTTCACATGGGTGGCCTCTCGCAAAGGCAGTGAGCCATGGAAGCAGTTCCACGCCGTCGATCTGGTGCGCGCCGGCGCTCGTGGCAAGCCGTTCTGGCACGCCGAAGCGCAGGCCGGACCGCTCTGGATGCAGCCGCAGGTGATCGGCCGCCCGCGCGAAGACGGCCGCATCACCGACGAGAAAGACGTCCGGCTCTGGAACCTTGTCTCCATGGCGGGCGGCGCCACCGGCATCCTCTATCCGCGCTGGCGGCCGCTGCTCGATGGGCCGCTGTTCGGCGCCTTCGGCGCCTTCGGCATGGACGGAAGCGTCACGCCACGGGCCGAGATGGCCAGCAAGGTCGCGCGCTGGGCCAACCAGCAGACCGAGCTCTGGAAGTCGCGCCCCGTGCGCGGCGAGCTCGGCATCGTCTTCGTTCCCGAGTCGGAGATCTTCAACTACGTCCAGCAGGGCAGCACTCGTCACTATGCCGAATCCGCCCGCGGCGCCTACCAGGCCTTCTTCGACGCCAATATTCAGGCCGACTTTGTTCGGATCGATGACATTCGCGAGTATCCGCTCGTCTACCTGCCATATCCAATTCATCTCCGTGAGAGCAGCGCGAAGAAACTGGTCGAGTATGTCGAGAACGGCGGCATTCTCGTCAGCGAAGGTCTGCCGGGGTATTTCGGCGAACGCGGCAAAGTCGGCACGCGGCAGCCGAATTACGGACTGGACCGGCTCTTCGGTGCCCGCGAGAGCTATGTCGAGTTCACGCCCGATCTGCTCGACGACCTGAAGCTCGAAGTTCACGGCAAGCAGATCGGCGGCCGCTTCTTTCTTCAGGAGTACGAGCCTGTCGGCGGAAATGTCGTCGGCCGCTACGCGAACGGCAAAGCCGCGGCTGTCGAGCATCGCTCCGGGAAAGGCCGTGTGCTGCTGATTGGGACCTTCCCCGGAGCGGCGTACTTTCTGCACCACGCGCCCGAAATCAGGGCGTGGTTTACGAGCTTGCTTGCCTGGGCCGGTATACAGCAGGAGGTGCGTGTCAGCGACGCTGACGTCAAGGCTCGCCTTCACACCGGCGCCGGCGGAACGTGGCTGTGGGTCGTGAATCCCACGCGCGCGCCGCGCACGGTGAACGTGAGTCTTCACCAGCGGGCCTTCTCCAGTGCAAAAGACGCATGGGGCGGCAGTACTCCGAAGCTGAACGGTCAAACCATCACGCTGGCCGTAGAGGAGCGCAACGCCGCTGTCCTCCAGCTCGGGCGCTGACAGGACCGATACGAGCCGCTCAGCGCACCCAGTGCGGGGCGGCGTACGCGTAGAACACCACCACCAGGCCGAGCACCGACGCGAGCAGGATGCTGTGCTTCAGCGTGAACCGGAACAGCTTTGCCTCGTCTTCCGCCTTCATGCCCGTGGCCGCCGCTGCGACCGCGATGCTCTGCAGGCTGATCATCTTCCCCATCACGCCGCCACTCGAGTTCGATGATGCCATCAGCACCGGATTCATACCCAGGCTGTTTGCGGTCACCACCTGAAGATTGCCGAACAGCGCGTTCGCGGACGTGTCGCTGCCGGTAAGGAAGACGCCGAGCCAGCCGAGCAGCGCGCTGAAAAACGGAAACAGCGCGCCGGTAGCGGCGAACGCGAGACCCATCGTGGCGGTCGCGCCCGAGTAGTTCATCAACTGCGCAAGTCCGAGCACCGATGCGATCGTCAGGATCGAAAATGCGAGCTGCCGGGTCGTGGCTGCCACGATGCCGAGAAACCGGGCAGGGGAGACACGCAGCAGAATCGCCGCCAGCAGCGTCGCAATCATGCACGCGGTGCCCGAAGCCGACAGAAAGTTCAGCGTGTACGGCGCGGCGTACGGCGACGGTTTCGCAACGACGGGCGCGCTCCGCTGAACCAGGTTGTGCAGACCGGGCCACGAGAAGGCAATCGTAGCTTCGTTCAGAACGGCTTTCACCGCCGTGATGCCCCACAGCAGCACCATCACAACCAGAAGCAGATATGGCGACCACGCGAGCAGCGTTTCGCCGGCACCGCGGTGATGCGGCAGGGGCTGACTGGCCGCCTCGGCATCAGTCGGGCGCCATAGCTTCATGACCAGGACAAGCGAGCCGATCGCCGCCAGAGAACTGAGGATATCGGTAAGCTGCGGGCCGATGTAGTTTGAGACATAGAACTGCGTCCCCGCGAACCCGATCCCGCACGCCAGCGCCGCCGGCAGCACGCCGGCAAGTCCGCGCGCGCCGCTCATCACCAGCACCAGATATGTCGGCACGATCAGCGATACCGGCGCGCAGATACGGCCGACGTTGGCGCTCAGGTCGGCAAGCGGGAGGCCCGTGATGCCCGCCAGCGTGATCACCGGTATACCGATGGAGCCAAACGCCACGGGCGCCGTGTTCGCGATCAGGCAGATTCCGGCAGCGTAGAACGGCGAGAACCCGAGACCGGCAAGCATCGCGGCGGCCACGGCCACCGGCGTCCCGAATCCGGCCGCGCCTTCGATGAAAGCTCCGAACGCGAACGCGATCAGCAGCGCCTGCAGCCTGCGGTCTGCCGTAAGACTGCCGACCGAATCCTTGATGATTTCGAAATTACCCGTCTCGACCGTCAGGCGATACAGAACTACCGCCCAGTACACGATCCACGCGATCGGAAACAGCCCAAACGCCGCGCCGTAGCCGATCGAGCTGAAAAGAAGTCCGGCCGGCATGCGGTAAACTCCGGCAGCGACAGCGGCTGCGGCGGCGAGTCCCGACAGCGACGCGATCCATGCAGGTTTTCGAAAAATCCCCAACAGCACGAGCACTACAAATACGGGCAATGCAGCGATGAGCGCAGACAGCATCTCGCTATCGCCGACAGGCGTATAGTTTTGTGTCCACATGCGGGAATACAATTATTCCACGGATTCACCGCATGCCCAGTCGTCGTGCGCTGTTTCAGCTCGGCGCGGCCGCACTGGTGCGCGCCGGCGAACACACGCCGGTCGCGCCGGTTCGTGCGATCACGCGAGCTCCCAGGCACCACTGGTTCGGATACTATGACAAGCTGCAGTTCGATCCTTCAGGCCGTCTGGTCCTCGGCATGGAGATCGACTTCGAGCACCGCTCGCCCGGACCCGAAGATGCAGTCCGTATCGGCTTCGTCGATCTGCAGGCGGAGGACAAATGGATCGACCTCGGCCTGCGGACGCGTGCGTGGAACTGGCAGCAGGGCTGCATGCTGCAGTGGCTCCCGGGATCCAAATCGGAGATCATCTGGAACGATCGGGAGCCACGGGGTTCGTATCGAACATTCTGGATGTCCGCACGTTCAGGCGCCGCACGCTTCCCGCCCCGGTGTACGCCATCAGTCCGGATGCGCGCTGGGCGGTCTCACCCGACTTCCGCCGCCTGCACGACCTGCGGCCCGGATATGGGTATGCCGGCATCCTCGATCCGAACCGCGACGTGCTCAGACCAGATAACGCCGGCATCTGGAAGACGGATCTGTACAGCGGCAGGACCGAGCTGATACTCAGCATTTCGCACGTCTCCGCGCTGCCCGGAGG
>DASSSG010000717.1:0-8694 GCA_035708545.1 Bryobacteraceae bacterium
CTCGAGATGATGCGTGTGGTCGCCGAATCGGTGACTCTCGAACCGGATGTTGCCGAAAAGGCCGCCCGCATGAGCTGGGTAGTGGCAACGGATCTCGCGGAGGCGCTCGCGCGCGCCGGCACGCCCTTCCACCGGGCACACCAGATTGTCGGCAGGCTCGTACTCGAGAGCACGCGGACGGGAAAGTCGGCGTCGGAGTGGACCGGCGATCAGCTCGCTGCGTTCGCCCCCGAGTTCACCCCTGACATGGCGGCTCTGCTCAACCCCGCCGAAGGGATGAAGAGGCGTTCCGTGGCGGGTGGAACGGCCCCCGAGGCCGTGGCTGCCGCTCTGTCCGCGGCTGAGGAGCGGCTCGCAAAAGCTGTATGAACAAGGCGTATCGGCAGGCGCAGATCCTCCGCCTGATTCGAAAACGTCGAGTGACGACTCAGGACCATCTGGCTCGCGAACTGGCGGCGATCGGAATCGAAACTACCCAGGTAACGCTCTCACGGGACATTCGGGATCTCGGTCTCGTCAAAACGCCTGAGGGCTACCGGCAGGTTCTGCCGGCGGCCGCGCCGCTCTCCAACTTCGAAGCGGAGGCGGCCGAGCACCTGACCGATGTTCGGATCGCACAGAATCTGCTCGTCCTGCGAACGCGGCCTGGGCACGCCAACGCGCTCGCGGTCGCGCTCGATCAGGCCGAGTGGCCGGAGGTGGTGGGCACCGTGGCCGGGGACGACACGATCCTCGTGGTCACGCCGGATAATGGCGTCGCGTTATCGTTGCACCGGAAGATGATGGAGTTTCTCACGGCATGAAATTCATTACATTTCTGGCGATTGGTGTGGCGGCGTTCGCGGCCGATACCGCGGAAACACTCACACGTGCGGACGAGCAGTTCTGCCGCGACTTCGCGGCGCGCGGGGCGGAGGGCTGGATATCGTGGTTCGCGGACGACGCCGTTGTGTTCCGGCCCGACGGCCCCATCACTCGCACCAGGGCAGAAGCTGCCGAGCACTATCGCAAGGTCTTTCCGGCCGATAAGCCGAACTCGCTCCGGTGGAAGCCACTGGGTGGCGTGATCTCCGCCAGCGGCGATCTGGGCTTCACCTGGGGTACGTGGGAGAACAACGGGCGTACGGGCAAGTACCTTACCAACTGGAAAAAGCAGAAAGACGGCAAGTGGAAAGTGATTGCGGACATCGGCAACCCCGATGCGCCACGGCCACCCCAAAACTGAATCCGGTCGTGCCGGCATAACGGGCCCGAGCCATTTTCCCGTCGATTCCCGCGTTTCATACCGAGGGCAACAATCCGCTCCTCTTTCCCCGAACGCGGGAGCCGCGGTCTCACCGGACGTGCGGTTCCCGCCCTTTCGATATCCTGACAACTTGGCCCGCCTGATCCCCCTCGCCCTCATTTTGTGCGCACAGGCGAGCGCGGCCGTCGAGATTCACATCAATCACTCGGTAATTCGCAGAATGCTCGCCGAGCAGGTGTTCACGGATGATGGTCGCAAGTACATCAAAGCCACGCGGGCCGCAACCTGTGACTACGCCTATCTCGAGAAACCCGAGATCGACGCCTACAACGGCCAGCTCCGCATCCGCGCGCGCTTCACCGGCCGGTCGGGTCGGGGATTTTTCGGCCGCTGCATTTCGATTGGCGACTCGTTCACGGCGGTGATCCAAGCAACGCCTTACTATCGTGACGGCGCCATCCGTCTTCGCGACGTACGTGTCGACAGCGCCGACGCGGATGGCTTCTACATCCGCCGGGTTCGGTCGTCTCTGGCGTACAGCCTGCCCCGGCAGTTCTCGTACCGGATATATGATGATGCGAAACGTATCCTGGAAGAGCCCCCAAGGAACGTGTCCTGGAAACAAAGCGTGGTGTCGTTCAGCGTGCCGCAGGTTCGTGTGACCGACTCCGCCGTCGTGCTGGTGCTCGACTTCGTACTGGACGTGAAATGACGATTCCCCGATGTTTCCTGGTTCTGCTCGCGTGTGCGGCCGCGCTGCCGGCGCAGCGCACGTCTAACTACCCTGCGCTCGGCCGCATCATCCGAGCTGATGCTCGCCTCGACAAGCTGATCCCCTCAGACGCGAAGCTCGAAGTACTGGCGGCGGGATTCGCGTGGTCGGAAGGACCCGTGTGGATTCGAGACGGCGGGTACCTGCTGTTCTCCGACATTCCGAACAATGCGGTGATGAAGTGGACGCCGCAGACGGGCGCGTCGATCTGGCTCAGGCCCGCCGGCTACACGGGAGCTTCGGACTATGGCCGTGAGCCCGGTTCAAACGGCCTGGTTGTGGATCCGCAGGGGCGCCTGATTTTCTGCGAGCACGGCGACCGCCGCATCTCACGCCTCGAGCGCGACGGCGGCAAGCGAACGCTCGTTGACAACTACCAGGGCCGGCGGCTCAACAGCCCGAACGATGCCGCTTTCCGAGCCAATGGCGACCTCTATTTCACCGACCCGCCCTATGGCCTTCCGAAGAACTGGGACGACCCGCGCCGCGAACTCGATTTCTGCGGCGTCTACCGCCTGACACCGAAAGGTGAGCTCACACTTCTGACGCGCGAGTTGAGCCGTCCCAACGGCATCGCCTTCTCGCCGGACGGGCGCACGTTGTACGTGGCAAATTCCGATCCGAAGCGCGCCATCTGGATGGCGTTTCCCGTGAAGGAAGACGGATCGCTCGGCGCGGGGAAAGTATTCAGGGACCTAACGGAGATGGTCGGCAAGCACAAAGGTCTGCCGGACGGCCTGAAAGTGGATCAGCAGGGTAACCTGTTCGCCACGGGCCCGGGCGGCGTTCATATCTACGCTCCTGACGGCACCCTGCTTGGGCGCATCGAAACCGGCGAGGCCACCGCGAACTGCGCCTGGGGCGACGATGGGTCGACCCTGTATATCACCGCCGACATGTATCTCTGCCGCATCCGAACGACAACGAAAGGCGCGGGCTGGTAGCGAAGTCCTGTGCCGCGGATACCGCAGGCGCGGGCCGGCAGGCGCTATCGCGACCCGCCGGCCAGTGATGCGTAGACCTGCCGGGCGGAAGTGAACAGCGCCAGCATAGCGCTGCGGTGCTCCGGAGCACGGAACCCCGGTAACTCCCTGTAGAAAGCGACCTCGCGGTCGATCCAGTCGATAAAGAAGCGGGCGTCCTCGCGCACGATGCCGCTCTGGCCGGCGATTTCGACGTAAACAGGGCTGGTGTGTGCGAAGCGAACGGTTTCAGCCACCGTTTCGAACGCGCGTGCCGCAAACCAGCCGGGCTCTGCAACACCAGTAACGAAATCTGCCGTAAGCGTTCCCCTGCCTCGGACCGTTCGCACTGTTCTGCCTTTAAAGATCACCTCGAGACGGTCCATCGGCCGCTGTGACGACACCGTGGCATGAATCATCACTCTGCGCCGTTCGTTCTCGGCGACGCGCAACACATGTCCGGGTCCCTTCCCATCGACGGTCAGAAACAGCATCGGTCCGTTCGTGGCGAGACTGCGGCCTGCCTTCAGGGCTCGAAACCAGGTCTCATAGCCGAACGGAGTTTCGACCTTCACGTAAACGCGGTTATATCCCAGAGGCGCCGCTTTCACTCCCGATGCCGATCCGGCTGACACGGGAAGCCGAAACCCACAGTTCAGAAACCGGTAGTACACCTCCATTGCCCAGAGCGGCATGCCGGCCGGCGTTCTGAATTCCGGACGTGATTTTGGAATCATCCCCCAGGAGTCCGTCTCCGTTTCGACATCCTGGCGATTGAAATGGTTGTATACAATTCCCGCGAAATCGACGTGCCCGAGCGCCACCAGCGCTGCCATGTCGCGCCACACGATCTTCTCCGCATCCACCCACGCGCCCTGAGCGTGTGCTTCTTTCGCAAATATGTCATTGGTCGGATGAAGAAGGTATCCATCAAACGATATCGGCGACCGCAAACCAAGCAGGTCAACGGCGCCCGGCCCAGCCCTGAGGCGCTCCACTTCCTTATCCAGAACGCTGAAGACGTGAGTAGAACTGACCTGTCGTATTGCCTCGCGGGTGTTCGGGGGCGCCGAACGCTGGCGATCGTCCCAAACCCAGTCCGCAAGCGTCGGGGCAAGGTTCAGATCTTCCGCGATGAGCAGAAGCGGCATGTCATCGGGCCGGCGATGATTGTGCAGATCGCCGGAATACCAGCCCAGCCGGTTCATGTTGATCCAGCGGCTGAGCGCGACCTTGACAGTGGATGTTGCACCTCCTCGGCCGTGAATGGTCTTGCGAAAGGGGCGGTATTCCGGCCCGCGTTCCGCGATCAGCGTATAGCTGCCCAGCGGGAGCTCGATCTCGAATCCATTCCTGACGATGAAATGACGTTCGCCTCGCTGCTCGTACCGTAATGCACCTTCAGGCGCCCAGGAACGACCGCTGCTGTCGATGAGATAAAACCTTGCGGGCTCCGCAGTCGTGACGCGGAGCGTGAATCGGTCAGCCGCCGTGCCGGTGCTGCTCGCTGCGACCGTGGCCGCCAGCAGGAGCCCGATAAGGTTGCTCCGCATCCCTTAATATTCTGCGGGTGTCATTATGCCGCTGCGGCAGCGCGGCTCGCCGATGCCTTCCGCGTGAGAACGCGCCGGGGACCGGGCTTCGATCACCGAAGGACGTGGACGGCGATCGAAGCCAGGTGCCCCGACCTAGTCTGCTTTCTTCGCCGGCGCGGTGCCGTGGCACTTCTTGCAGTTGCCTTTGATGACGAACGCCTGCCCGCCCTCGACGTGGCAAGCCGCGGCCGCGCACGAGGTCTTTTTCGCCTCAGCCGTCTTGTGCATCGCTGCCTTGAAGTTCAGCGGCGCTGTTTTCGACTGCGGCCACAGCGTCGGGTGGCACGTTTTGCAGTCGTTCTTTGCCCTCTTGACGTGATCAGCATGCGAGAAAGCAACGTTCCCGTTCTTCGCCTCGAACACAAGCTTGTCCGGAGGCTTCTGCGCGAGGAGGCTGGCAGCCAAAAACGCGACCACCGGTACCGCAGCAGGAATCCGCATGTCCGTAACCTATCACGGACCGGGTTCGCGACCTCAGGATCACCCGACCCGATTCGAATTATCGAGTGAGCGTCCCGGCACACAGCGTTGTCCCGGATACTCGTCTGCTCCGCGTCTCTCGTCCCACAGCCTCACAAGCCTGGAGGAGCGCATTAAGCGCAAGGCGTGATTGCGAGCGGAAACTTCGCTGATCCGGCTCTCGAGCGGGCGGCGCGTTCAGAGATTCGCTTGCGTGTCCGGACCACGGCGCCCCTTTGCATATCTGAGGCTGAGTGCCGGCATCAGGAACAGGTTCAACAGCGTGGAGGTGAACAGGCCACCGAGGATCACGACCGCCATGGGATGCTCGATCTCGTGGCCCGGCCGATTGCCGCCGACCACGATTGGCAACAGCGCCAGTGCCGTCGCCGCCGCAGTCATCAGAATCGGTACCAGCCGCTCTTCGGCGCCGCGCACGATCATCTCCTGTCCGAACACGGCGCCCTCCTGCTCCTCCAGATGACGATAGTGGCTGATCAGCATCACGCCATTCCTGGCCGCGATTCCGAGCACCGTCACGAATCCGACCAGCGACCCGAGCGACAGCACCCCGCCGGTCAGGAAAGTGGCAGCAACGCCGCCGACCAGAGCGAAGGGAAGGCTCGCAAAAACCAGCGCGGTCAGCCGAACGGAACGAAAGTCCGTAAAGAGCACGAGTAAGATTCCGATCAAAGACAACAGCGTCAGGCTGAACAATCGCCGCTGGCCGGCTTGCCGGGCCGCATATTCTCCGAGAATCTCGGGATGATACCCTGGCGCGAAGCTGATCGACCTGACGCGCTGTTCGATCTCGCGGGCGACACCGCCGAGATCGCGGCCCTCTACATTGCACGAAACGTCGATGCGCCGGCTGGCGTTCTCGTGTTGAATCATGTTCGGCGCCGGCGCGATCCGCACGTCCGCAACATCGCCGAGAGGAACCTTACCTCCCGCGGGTGTGTCGATCAGCAGGTTCTTCACCGATGCGATGTCGCTGCGCAGCGGCTCCGGACTCCAGACCGTAACCTCGAAGATTCTCTGGTCTTCGTAAATCTCGCCGACCTTGATCCCCCGGATCAGCATCATGGCGGCGCGCCGCACGTCGCCGGCCGTCAACCCGAAACGGAGCGCGGCCGCTGGACGCAGTTCCACTTCGATCTGAGGGACTTCGACCTGCGGCTCAACCTGAAGGTTGGTGACCCCGGCCACGTCCGACAGAGTCTTACCGACCTCTGCCGCTTTCTGCCGCAGCGTATCCAGATTCGGACCGTACAGCCGGACCACGATCGCGCCGCTGCCACCCGACAGCACTTCCTTGATGCGCTCTTTCAGGTATGTCAGCAAATCGCGATAGAGCCCCGGATAGCCGTCAACGACGTCCTGAATCCTCGCTACCGTGGGCGCATAATCGACTTTCGGGTCCAGGCTGATCCACAGCTCTGTAAAATTCGGGCCGACGACTTCGTCCGCCACCTCGGCCCTGCCGATGTGCGAGCCGAAATTCCGCACGCCGGGGATCGCACGCAGCTCGCGGCTTACCCTCGCCGTGATGCGCTGCATGGCTTGCAGCGAGGTGCCCGGCTTCTCCACCCAGTGCATCAGGAAGTCGTATTCCCTGAAGTGCGGCAGAAATTCTTCGCCCAGGCGAGTGACGGCGACCCCTGTGACGGCGAAGATGATCGCCAGACCCGCCACGACAAAACGGGGCCGCGCCAGCAGCGGCGGCAGCATGCGGCGATAGCGCTGCTTCAGCGTGCGCACGAATGCCGTGTCTGAGCCGTGATGATGGCGGCTGGCTCGCGGCAGCAGGATCAGCGCGAGCGCGGGGGTTACTATCAACGCGACCGCGAGCGACGCAGAGACCGCAAGGATGTACGCGAGCGCGAGCGGTCGGAAGAAGCTGCCCGCGAGTCCCTCGAGGAAAAACACGGGCATGAACACCAGAACGACGATGATCGTGGCATACACCACAGCGCTGCGCACCTCGAGTGACGCGTCCAGCACCACACGCCACGTCGGCTGCGGATTCTCCGCCGTGTTGTTCAGGCGGAGCCGGCGAAGCACGTTCTCGACGTCGATGATCGCGTCGTCCACGACTTCGCCGAGAGCGATGGCGAGCCCCGCGATCACCATTATGTTGAGCGTCGCGCCGTGCCAGTGCAGCACCAGTGCAGCGGTCATGAGCGAAAGCGGAATTGCCGTCAGGCTGATCAGCGCCGTGCGCCACTCGAACAGGAACGCGACCAGGATGATCGCGACGAGGATGCACCCCCAGATCAGCGCCTGGCGCAGATTGCGCAGCGACATCTCGATGAACGTCGCCGGCCGGAAAATCGTGGTATCGAGCTCGATTCCGCGGAGGCCGGGCCGAAGCTGATCGATTGCTTTCTCCACCCTCTGAGTGACCTCGAGCGTGTTCGCCCCGAGCTGCTTCTCGACGATCAACAGCAGGCCGGGTCCGTCATTGATCACCGCATCGCCGATCGGAGCCTGATGCCCATCGGTGACTTCCGCCACGTTGCCGAGGGCAAGGGGAGAGCCGTTGCGGAACGCCACGGGCACACCGCGCAGATCGTCGGCTGTCCTCACAGCCGCTACGTGCGTCACGGGCAGGCGCTGGTTGGCTGTCTCGACAAAGCCGCCGGCCGCGGGCATAGTCGCGTCCCGAGTGATGCGGATTACGTCGTCGAGCGTCAGCCTGACGTCGCGCAGGCGGCGCGGGTCCACCAGCACCTGCAGCTGCCGGTCGCGCTGGCCCCAGACAGCGACGTTCGCGACGCCCGATATTGCCATCAGCCGCGGCCGGACCGTCCAGCGAACGAGCGTCGTCATCTCTGTCTGCGAAAGCGTTTTCGACCACACGCCGATCTTCATGACTCGGCTGGTGGAGGAGAGTGGCGCCAGCATCACCGGCGTTTTCGCTACTGCCGGGAGTTGTCCGGTGAGCGTCAGCAGACGCTCCTGCACCAGTTGCCGCGACGACATGAGTTCCGCGTTCTCATCGAAGATCAGCACTACCGACGACAACCCGAGTACCGATTTCGAGCGCAGCGTTTTCAGCCCCCTCACGCCGTTTACGGCATTCTCGACAGGCATCGTGACGAGGCTCTCGACTTCCGGAACAGACAGGCCGGGCGCTTCGGTCTGGATTTCCACGAGCAGCGGAGAGAATTCCGGGAACACGTCAAGCGGAGTGGTCTGGATAACCCGCGAACCGGCGATCAGCAGAAGGAGCGAAAGAACCGTCACCACCCAGCGAAGCCGCAAAGCGGCTGTAATGAGCGCTTTCACTTTCCGGCTCCGAATTCGGTTCCGAACAGCTCCGCAGCGCCGGCGGTGACCACCTTCGCGCCCGGCGTAAGGCCGCGGGACACAACCGCCGCCGAGCCTTCTTTCTGAAGGAGCTCGACCCGCTGCCGCCGGTACGCATGCGGCGCGTCTACCACGTAGACCCAGGTGCCGCCGTGGATGTCATAGACCACTGCAGATGCAGGCACGAGCAGGCCTTTTCGGCCTGAAGCGCGGGAAGGCAGCGGCACGGCCAGCCGCTGGCCGGGACTCAGTTGCCGGTCAGGATTTGCCAGCTCGAAGTAGACGTCTGTCGTCACCGCCAGCGGATCGGCGGTTGGCGGAGCGAGCACCCGAGTCGCGTGCCGCACC
>DASSSG010000718.1:0-8138 GCA_035708545.1 Bryobacteraceae bacterium
GCTTCGGCGGCTTTCCGATTATATTCCGCAGGGCGCCGGCCGCATCTTCATCGCCAGCAACCAGGAGGTGTGGCGCCACCACGGGAACAAGGTGGACAGCGCACTGCCCGGCACTCCTTACGAGGTGCTCTTCTTCCCCTCGGGCGAAGAGTACAAGCGATTCTCGTCGGTCGAAACGATGGCTGAGGAGATGGTCCGCGCGGGCGCGGATCGCTCGAGCATCGTCGTGGCCTTCGGTGGCGGTGTGGTCGGCGACATGGCCGGTTTCCTCGCCGCAATCTTCATGCGCGGCGTGCCCGTCATCCAGGTGCCGACCACAGTGGTAGCCCAGGTGGACGCCGCAGTCGGCGGCAAGACCGGCGTGAATCTCACGTCCGGCAAGAACCTGATTGGAGCATTCCATCAGCCTTCGGCCGTCGTCGTAGATCCGGAAGTGCTCGAGACGCTGCCCGAGCGCGAATACCGCGCCGGCCTGTTTGAAGTGGTGAAGCACGGCGTAATTGCGAGCGCACCGCTGTTTCGCACCATGAAATCGAGCGTGCGGGCGGTGCTCGCGCAGGTTCCGGATGCGGTCGAATACACCATCAGCGAATCGGTGCGTATCAAGGCGGAGGTCGTGTCTGCCGACGAACGCGAGGGCGGACTGCGGCGCATTCTGAACTTCGGCCACACGTTCGGCCACGCGCTCGAGGCGGAGACGGGATACACGCGTTTTCTGCACGGCGAGGCGGTCGGGTTCGGCATACTGGCCGCAACGGAACTCGCCCGCCGCCTCGGCATGCTCAGCGATGCCGACGCCGCGGAGATCGCCGCGACCACGCGCCTCTACGGGCCTGTCCCGCCGCTCAATGGGGTTGCCGCCGAAGCTCTGGCAGCCAGGATGACAGCCGACAAGAAGACCGTCCGCGGCAAGGTGCACTTTGTGCTTCCCGACAGCATCGGACATGTCGTCGTCCGTTCGGATGTGGATGAAGCGCTGGTGCTGGACTCGATCCGGGCCGTACTCGGCTGATGGGCACGACCCCGCCCGGCACGCATGGCGAGCGCGATGCGGCCGCCTGGGTCCGGGAAATGTTCGACCGCATCGCGCCGCGGTACGACCTGCTCAACCACCTGCTTTCGTTCAACGTTGACCGGCTGTGGCGCAGGCGAACCGTGGCGCGGGTTGGACCGGTGCTCGAGCGCGCTGAGGCCCGCGTCGTCGATCTGTGCTGCGGGACCGGCGACCTGATGCGCGCCCTCGCCGGGAACGCGAGGGCGCGCATCTTTGGAAGCGACTTCTCGCATCCGATGCTTGTGCGCGCGCGGCACAAGGCTGCCGCCGCCAGCGTGTTCGAATCGGACGTGCTGCGATTGCCCCTCCGCGACGCGTCTGTTGATCTCGTGACGGTCGCCTTCGGTTTTCGCAATCTTGCGAACTACGAGGCGGGGCTCCGCGAGTTCCGGCGGGTGCTGCGGCGCGGCGGGCTGGCCGCAATCCTCGAGTTCTCGACCCCACCGAATCCGCTGTTCGCGCGTCTGTACGGCTGGTATGCCAACCGCGTGCTGCCGCGGATCGGTGGCGCGATCTCAGGGGCGCCGCACGCCTATCGATATCTTCCACAAAGCGTGCGCAGCTTTCCCGCGCCCGAGGAGCTGGAACGAATGATGCGCAGAGCCGGCTTCGCGCGCGTTCGCTGGGAGCGGATGACCTTTGGTATCGTGGCTCTGCATCTGGGGACTGTATGACTTCGTTCTTATTGCTGGCACTGCTGTTACAGGTTGAACACCAGCACCATCCCCCGCGCTCCGCCGGCGAGTACGCGCGCATCCTCGAGGATCCGAAGCGCGACAGCTGGCAAAAGCCTGATGAAGTGCTGCGCGCGCTGAATCTGCGGATTGACGAGATCGTGGCCGACCTTGGTGCCGGCAGCGGCTACTTCACACGCCGGCTCGCTCGGGCCGCCGGCAAGGTGTACGCGGTCGACATCGATCCGAAGCTGCTCGAGATCGTGAGCAGGGACGCGTTGCCGAACGTCGAGACAGTCCTGGCCACCGCCGATGATCCGAAGCTCCCGGAAGCAGGCGTGGACACCATCTTTGTCTGCGACGTGCTGCACCATATCGAGGGACGCCCGGCGTATTACCAGACGCTTGCGCGAGCGCTGCGACCCGGCGGCCGCATCGTCATTGTCGACTTCCAGAAGAAGCAACTGCCCGTCGGCCCACCAGTATCAATGAAGCTCAGCGACAAGGAAGTGATCGCGGAGTTCGGCGCCGCCGGCTTCAGGCTCGTTCACCGGCACGACTTCCTGCCTTACCAGTATTTCCTCGAATTCACGAAAAGCAACTGAACCGCTGATTTGTACCACCGGCTGGGCAGGATGCCATTCTGCGCGCGGTCTCGCAAGCGGTCATGGCTCGGTTTCCGAGCCGCGCGCTTCAGGAAGTTGGGAATAATGCTGGCGGCTTTTCACTGCTGACGCCCGCATTGACAACTACCATCTGCGCGATCTGACTCAGCATGAGCGCGCGCCAACCTGAATGAACGGTTCCTTCCGCCAGTCCACACCGTTATTCCGCGGCAATATCCCGGTGTCTCAGCTCAACTCCACGGCAACAACCTCATGGATGCGCACGGTGGGCACATCGACCACCACGCGCGACGCCTGCACTCGCGCCGCCGGTTTCACACCACGCACCAGCAGCCGCACGTCCCCGGCTCGCGTATCGTGAGGTACGCGGAAGCTGACGCGCAGCGGACCGACCGGATAGACCTCCCGAATCGGTCCCTTCATCATCAGCGGGTTCGTCAGGTTCACCAGATGCACGGTCATGCTCGCTTTCTGCCGCCACACGGACACATCGAGAACACCCGGCCCCTCTACGGTTAACACCGGCTCTTCATTGGTTGCCCACTCGATCGCATTGCGCAGCAGCAGCAGGTGGTCGGGGCTGAGCACCTCCCAAAAGGTGCGGTCGAGATCAAACGGGAAAAAGATTGCGCGTCCTTTGCCGATAAGATTCATGTGGACGGCCGGAATATTCGACTTCGCCTCGCGCGGCCAGACGTCCTCCATCGGGAGGTCCGGATATGTCGGGATCACCGTAATCGGCGATTTGCCGGCCACAGCCGATCGCGTATGGACGCGGGCGACGCCATTGATGATGCGCTGCACGCCTTCGAGACCTTTCAGGAGCGGGTGCTTCGGATCATCGAGCGACAAATATGAGTTCTGCATGCGCGGCTCGAGCTTACCCGCGAAGCTGGCGCCGAACAGCCGTGCCAGCCCGAAGTCGCTGCGGCGCCTGCCCCATTCGTCATACAGACTCGTCTCATGCGTCGCCGCGATGCTGCCGCCGCGCTCGACAAAAGACTCGAGCTGCCGGCACTGCTCGTCCGACAGCGCCGCGATATTCGGCAGAATGAGCGTTCGGAACCGATCGACGTTGGCTCGTTCCAGCTTGCGGTCGTGCACCATCTCGAACGGCACGCGCGATTCCACCAGCGCCTGATAGAACCCGCGCGTGTGGTCCTCCACCTTCGAGCCCGCCTGCTCGGCGCCATAAAACCGGGCGGTCTGCTGCGAATAGACAATGGCGATGCGCGCGAGCGGCTGTTCGTTGCGCAGGTAGCGCTCGTTATCCGCGGCCCAGCGGTACACCTCCTCGACAGGTCTGAACCAGCGTGTGTCGTACGGCTTCGCGTTGAACTTGATGTACCAGGGCCGCAGATCGTGCGCGATCCCGTCGATCATCCACAGCCTGATCTCCTCGCTGCTCTGAACGGAATCCTTCCAGCGATACGGCTCTTCCACTCCCACGCTCGTAATCCCGGCGATCGGTTTGCGCCCGAGCGCGGCGCGATACTCCTTCGCGTTCTTCCCGTTGGCCCACGGAGCTGTCAGACCGCGCCTCCCCTGCCGGTCCGCAAACAGGATCGGCACCATGTCGCCGAGCGTCGCCATATCGAGCTCGCTCAGCGCGCCGCCGCCCGAGTTCGGAATAAAACACGACTCGGGGTTGATCTTCCGCATCTCCGCATCCCAGAGCCGAGCGCACTCGAACAGCCGCTTCTCCTTCCACAGAATGTAGGCGCGCCGCGCCGGATCCTGCGGGTCGCTGGTCCGCGGCAGATCGAAACCGGTCGCTTCTCGGAAATTGCGCTGGCAATGCCGGCAGAAGCACTGCCCGTGTCCCGCCCAGCGGTTGGAGAAGATGCCGTCTACCTTGTACATTGACGTGATCTCGCGATGCACGTCTGTCATGAACTCGAAGTTGTACGGGCCGAGCGCACACGTGACCCAAAGCCGGGGGTTGGCCCAGTGCCGGCGCGGTCTGCCGTCCGCCTCGACATGTACCCAGTCCGGGTGCGCCTCCGCGGCATCGTCGTGAATCGCGTGTGGATCCGTGCGCGCCACCACCACCATGCCGAGTCTGCGGGCCTCACCCGCGAGCTCGCCGAAAAGGTCGCGGTCGCCGAGGAACTTACTCCGGTAGTGATACCGGATTTTGGTCGGGTAAAAAGCCATGTAACCGCCGGCCGATAAATTCAGCGCGTCCGAACGGATGCGCCTGAAGAAGTCGACCCACATCTTTGGGTCGTAACGGCCCGGATCGTCTTCGGTGAAGACCAGTTGCGACCAGCGCATCGGCTTGTCGACCCACGACGGAGCAGGGACAGGCGCCGGCATGGCGGCAGAAACCGCGGGCGCTCCAAGGGATGCGGCGGCGGTGGTGACGAAATCGCGGCGAGTCACGCTGACAGCATATCGCTGCTCAACGGACGTTCGGACCTCGACCGCCGTCTCGCAAGTACCTTTATCATTCCCGCACGGAATAATCCTGGCGGCTCATACCCACAGAGGAAAGTCCGCGCACGAACCGGCATCGCTGCGCCTGTACGTCGCATTTCCGAGCAGCGACCGTCAGGGAGGGGACAGCGAGATGGCGATTTTCAGCGGTCAAGACACCTCAGAGACAGCAGACCAGACTGCGGCAGAACGCGTCGGCTGCGGCAGGTCACCTTCCGAGCAGCGGGTCCTCCCACCTGCGCGCAGGAACCGTCATCGGCACGTGATGCTGGATCTTCGACCGGAAATCACCGAGACTGCGCCAGCGCGTCGCCGCGTTCAGATCGACTTCGGCGATCGCGATCGAACCCCAGTCCTTCGCGACCGACAGCGTATCTCCGGTCCGGTCCCACACGGCCGACAGCATCCAGTTGCTCGAGATGTCCTCGTAGGTGCTGCTGACGAGATACACGTGGTTCTCCGCCGCTCGCGCCCGAGCCAGTTCCGGATTGCAGCCCCAGACAGGCCATGCGATCACTTCCGCGCCGCGTTTGGCGAGCTCCCGTGCGACCTCGGGAAAGAAACCGTCGTAGCAGATCATCATTCCGAGTGTCCCGAACCTGGTGTTGAAAATCGGGTACTCGCGTCCGGGAACGACGCCCGCCGACGCCTCTCCATCCGGAAGCGTGACCTTTCGGTACTTACCGGCAAGCCTGCCTTCAGGACTCAGCAGCACGGCAACGTTGTAAACCTTGTGCGCGTCCTTTTCGAACAAACCGGCGACGATATAGACGTTGTGCTCCTTCGCGAGCTCCGCGAAGTATCGCGTCGAAGGCCCCGGTATCGGTTCCGCTGCCTCGGCAGGACTCAGGCCCGTATTGTAGTAAGTCAGCGTTTCCGGGAGCACCACGAGGTCTGCCTTCCGCCGCGCCGCCTCAGCAATAAACGGCGCGAACTGCCTGCGCTTTTCTTCCGCTGTCTTGCCGGCCCGTGGCCGATAGTGAATCGAAGCGAGCCGCACGATGCGCGGCGCCGGTGCATCTGTTTCCGTCAGCTGCACGTCGCTCCATTCCATGCGGCCGTTCGGAGCCCACCGCCCGTGCAGCTCGATGACGGCCTGCTTCGCGGCCGACGGCGCCTGCCACGTGCCCGCCAGCTTCGTCCAGCCGTCGGAACCGGGGACGCTCTCGACCGGGTACTCGAGCGGCGTCAGCGGTTGGTATTTCGTAAGGTATCGTCCGACGAGCCTGCGGTCATCGATCACGCGCTTTCCGGCGGCGTCGTACCACTGCACGGTCACGACCGCGCACTGCTGCGGCCATTCGACGCCGATCACCCGCCGATACGCCTGGAAACGGTAGTACCTGCCGCCTTCCACCGGGACGGTTCGCTTCCAGAATCCGTCCAGCCCGTCACGCGCGTCCGTCTCGATGATCAGCGCGCCCGAGCCGTTCCGGCCGCCTTTGCTGTCCCACGCAAACCCGGGCCGAATCTCGTCGCGCAAAGCTTCCGCTGTCCAGCCCTCCGGCGCTGCCGCACGGGTCGCGACGTCGGCGGCGAGCAGTGCGGATAGGGTGACAAACGGCAGCAGGAGGCGGGCGCCATACATGCGAGCAGTATAGCGTTCGACTGGTCGTGGTGTCGGCACGCGGCCGACCGGCCGCCGCGCTTTCACCCTCACGTGAAGCCGCGGCCGGAGCCCGTTCCACAGCCGCCGGTCGCGAAGCAGGAGAGCAGCCTGCGGACGTTCTCGCTGCGGCACTCGGGGCAGATCAGATCGCGGTCGGCATCGGCCATGCGGCGCAGCTGCTCGAACTCACTTCCGCATTGGTTGCATCTGTACTCGTAGATCGGCATGCTTCCTTATTCAATATGTACGATGCGGCCGTGGCGGTCGAGTGACATCCTTTCGCCGCTCCAGACGACCGTGTTGCCCGTCATCGCCGCGGTCCACACCGCGAGCCCCCACAGATCTCGCGCCGGCATCAGGAACCACCAGCGCAGGACCACGCGGCTGCGCAGGATGGCCCAGCCCGCAGCAAGACCGACGAGCAGTCGAAGGAATACGAGAGCGACCGCGAGCGTGTGCTGCCCCGCCGCAACCAGAAGCACTGCCCAGAAGCTGGCGTTCGTGACCGGCAGGCCGGCGTAAGCCCCGCGGGAAAGCCGTATCGTACGCGCCCACCGCAGCTGATGCCGCCAGACATCGCCCATCGATCGCCCCTCGAGGTGTGTCTCAACCACCACCTTCGACATCCGAACCTTCAGGCCAAGGGCGGCGATTCGCCTGCCCAGCTGGTAGTCGTCTGCTATGTAATCGGCGATCGATTCGAAACCGCCGGCGCGCTGCAGGTCCGCCGCACGAAACGCAAGCGTCGAGCCCATCGCGAATTCGTTGATGCCGGCGAGCGGGGCGACGAGCGTGCTCGGGGCAAAATCGGTCGCGACCCCGAGCGCTTCCCACTGCGCTGGGAACGTCTCTCCGGTTGCGCGATACAGACACGTGACCAGACCGACTCCCGGCTCCGCCAGCGGCGCCACCACACGCCGAAGATAGTCGTGCGGAACGGCGATATCGGCATCGCTCACGACGAGGACGGGATGACTGGCAGCACGCGCCAGCTCGATCAGAGCGCCAACCTTGCGATTCGGCGTGCGTGTCGTGCGCGCGGTCTCCGCCAGCACTTCGAACGCGGGGTAATCCTGCGCGCGGTTCGTCGCGATCGCGGCTTCAACGCGCGGCGTCTTCCGATGTATTGGCTTCAGGATCGACACGGGAGGATACGACGCCGCTTCCGCCTCGCGGCGCAGCAGGTGCCGAATGCACGCGATCAACGCGACGAGCTGGTACGCCGCCGGGACGACGAACAGCAGCCAGATCACAGCGCGAGCAATGCGACGCCCGCCGCCACCAGCACGGCGCCAAACCACCTGCGCGCATCGACACGTTCGCGCAAGACGTATTTTGCGAGCAGAGTCTCGAGCACGAAGCTCGCCGCCGTCGCCGGAACCGCAAAGCTCAGATCCGCCACTCGCAGCAGCGCCATAAATGAGAAGAACGAGACGGCCATGCATCCGATGGCCGCCAACAGGAGCGGACGCCGGAAGACGGCGGCAGCGGTACTCGACACTGACGCGCCCGAGTGGCGCTTCATTTCCAGCGTCTGCAGCAGATCGGCGCCGGCGGTCGCAGTAACGATCGCCGCCACCAGCAGCCACGCGATCAAGACGTCCTCGGCTCAGTGCGGCTGACCAGCGCGCTCCCCGCGACGATGAGAATCGTACCCGCCCAGCGCGTAGCCGAAACCATCTCCGCGAACACGATCCGTCCGGCAAGCGCGTTCAGCACGTAGCCGATCGCAGTTA
>DASSSG010000719.1:0-2841 GCA_035708545.1 Bryobacteraceae bacterium
ATAGTTGAAATGCATTCAGACAACCGAGCGCGGCGCCGGCAAGCACAGGGTGTATTGTTGCCTGCTCGCGCCGCTGTCGGAAGTCGGAATAGCTCACAAGGAAGTTCAGGATGAAAGAAAAAGGAACTGTTAAGTGGTTCAATGCAGCCAAGGGGTATGGCTTCATTCAGCGAGAAAACGGAGAGGATGTCTTCGTGCACTTCTCTGCGATTCAGATGACCGGGTACCGCACGTTGGATGAGGGTGCCGCCGTCGAGTTCGTGGTGAAAAAGGGACCCAAAGGTCTTCAGGCCGAAGACGTAATGATGGCTTAAAGCTTCTGCTTCTCGCTGGGAAGGCCGTGCGCCTTCCCAGTCCCGCCTGAAGCAGAATCTCCCGCGTCAACAGCAGCCGCGCCGCTCACTGGTTCCGTGTGCGCGCCGTGTTCAGCATGCGGATCCGCCGCTCCAGCCGTGCTCGCCGGCTCAGCGAGAAATCGTGATCGTACAGCGCGCTGTCCCACGATCCGTACATGGGATTTGGCAGCACGATCCAGCGTGTGCCCCAGCGCTCCGCGTGCAGCGCCGCCATTCGCCGCCGCTCGGCGACCGAAGCGCGCACGTTCGAAATGAAGTCTCCGAGATCGTCGCCGATCAGGAGCAGCACACGGTAGGACTGTGCGATGTAGTGGCGGCGCGCCGCCTTTTCGGAGTTCCAGTCCGGACGCTCGCCGCGCGTGAGCACGGTGTCGGAAGCCGGGCCTTTCGCCACCTCGAGCGGGAAGCCGAGCCGCAACATATTCCGCCGCGTTGCTTGCTCGTGTTTCGCCTCGCGATTCGTCACGAAGAACACCGTCACGCCGCGCGAACGCGCGTACTGGGTGAACTCGACAGCCCCGGGCAAAGCTCCCGCGGCACTCTCGCTCACCCACTCGTCCCAGGCCGCCGTTGTGAACTCTGCGCCGGTCAGCACGGCGCGAGCTTCATTCGCAGAGTTGTCGAGCACGGTTTCGTCGATATCCATGATGACGGCCGGCGGGAGCTTCCTGATGTCGCCCGACTGCTCGAGCGCAGCGGTCCACTTCCTGTCTTTCAGCCCCCGATCGAGTAAATCGCGAGCCTGGCGGTAAGCCTGAAGGCAGGCGGCATCGTGCTCGACCGCCGTCTGCGCCCACAATGTGGCGGAGAGAATCTCATGATTGCGCGGCTGTGCCGGCGCCGCCTGCGAGAGGCCGGCCGCCAGCGCCATCGCTGACGCGAGTAGCATGCCGACTATAGTAGGGCAGGCTCAGCGCTCGACCAGCATGATATCGCTGGATGAGTGATCCTGCTGTGCGATGAGTGCGTTTTTCAGATCCGGTGATACCGCAAACGCGGAGGTGCCCACCTGAAGCGGCTTCGTTAATTCGAAGAGCGGAGTCTTCCGCCCGCTCTGTGGGTCGAAGAGGTACAGTGTGGCAGGCATCGCCGGCGACCTGCGATCGACATAGTAAATCCCACGCGCCGCCACCCCGAAGTAGCCCCAGTAGCCCGCCTGCAGATCGGGAATGATCTCCACTTCCTGGCCGCCCGCAACCGGTACGCGCCACAGCCCAGGCAAATTGCGCGCCTTTGCATAATAAACGTACCGTCCATCGGGTGATTCAAACGCCGCGAAGCCCCCATTCCGGGTGACCTGGACCGCGGGCCCGCCGTCGAGCGGCTTCTTCCAGACCTGCCACACGCCGTCTCGGTTGCCTCCGTAATAGATCCATTTGCTGTCCATCGACCAGCTCGGAACCACGTTCTCGGTACCGGGATCGGTTACAGGACGGGGCTCTCCGCCATCGGCTGCGATCACGAAGATCTGAGACTGCCCCTGGGGCCGCGAGTCGAATACGATCCACTTCCCACCCGGCGACCAGCGCGGCGTGCCCGTGAGCGGTCCATTGAACTTCGTCAGTTGTACAGCGTTGTTACCGTTGCGATCGCATACCCAGATCTCGTGCCTGCCCGAGCGGTTCGATCGAAACACAATCCGCTGGCCGTCGGGCGAATACTGCGGACTCGAATCGTACTGGGTCGATGCGATCACCTGACGGAAGGACCGGCTGGCGAAATCGAGACGCCAGATGTTCGCGTCTGCGGTCGACTGTGCGTACAGCATGCGTCTCCCGTCGCGGGAGAACGCCGGCTCGGATGTGTTCAGCCCGATACCCGGCAGCCGCTCCGGCGAGCCGCCGCGTATGCCGATTTTCCAAAGCGTCTGACTGCCGGCGCGTGTGGAGGCAAAGACGATGTCGTGTCCACCGGGCCACCAGGCGAGAGCCGTGACCCAGCGGTTGTCGCTGGTCACTTGTCGCGCTTCTCCGCCGCCCAGCGGCTGCACGAATATCTCAGTCACCCCGCTGCCGGTGATTCGAATGAACGCAAGCGTCTTCCCGTCGGCCGAGATTGCCGGGTTGACATCTCCCTGCGTGTCCGGCGTCGGCGTGGTCAGGCGCGTGCGCCGGCCCGTCGCCAGATTGAGCGAGTGAATGGCAAAGGGCAGGTTTGGTGCGATCCGGTCCACGATCAGCAATTCGTTCGCATCGCGACCCCAGTCGAGCTGGTGCCCGAGCAGTTCGAACGAAACGGGCGCTGCGCCGGCCACCCTGGTCTCGCTGCCGCCTTCCGCATTGACCACATAGAAACCGCTGCCTGCCCGGCCCACGCGCAGAAACGCGATCCTCGTCCCGTCCGGCGACCAGATCGGACTCACATCGTCCTCCGGCGACCACGTCACCCGGTGCGCGGTATCGGCTCCGAGGGCCTTCACGTAAATGTCGGCGTTTGCGTTGTCCGCGCCGCGCCAGACGAACGCTGCCGACTTGCCGTCGGGGGA
>DASSSG010000720.1:0-10008 GCA_035708545.1 Bryobacteraceae bacterium
CGCGCTGTCGATCGTCTCAATTTGCGTCGGGAACTCGTTGAGAGCGACCATGTACGCTGCACGGATCGCCGCAGCTTCCGGTGATGCACCTGGAACCGACAGAGGCTTCGACGCGAAGGGTCGGTAAGGCCCGTCGAGGACAGCATTGACGGCGTCGAACATCGCCATCTGCGCGATGGCGGTGCGGAAATGCGTGCGTAACGCGTTCTCAGGGACCGATGCTCCCAGCGACGTGAATCGGTTGCCCCAATCATCGAGCACTGCAGGTCCGGTGAGGGCCGTGACTGTGGTGACTGGCGCCTGTGCGGTCAGTTGCTCATCGCGGCCGCTTGTCATGAGCAGCGCGACGGCGAGGCCGAAGAATAACTTGGGCTTCATTCTCTGCGTCCTCCTGACAGCTGATAGCCGCCGGCGTGGAGATTGCCGGCGGGATTGTAAAGTACCCAGGACCGCCCTGAATGTCTTGAAGATCTTATGAAGAAGCGTTGAAAAATGTATGATGACGTCCTAAATTAGAGGGCGCCTTTCACGAATTCGGAGGCGGCCGTGAGCAGCGGTAAGACGGTTTACAGATTCGGTCCCTTCGTGGTCGATTCGGCCGAGCGTCAGCTCACACGCGACGGCGTCGTAGTTGCGGTCCCGCCCAAAGCATTCGACACTCTCCTGGAGCTCGTTCGGAACAGCGGACACATGCTGGAAAAACGCGAGCTCATGACGGCCATTTGGCCGGACAGCTTCGTGGAGGAGGTCAACCTTGCCCAGAGCGTTTCGATGCTGCGCAAAGCTCTCGGCGAGCGCGCGGGCAGCCGACAGTTCATCGAAACGATTCCGAAGTGCGGGTACCGCTTCGTGGCGCCGGTGGAAGTCATATCCGATGCGGCCGGAGTCACCGCTCCTCGGCCAGCCGAGCCGCGCGCGGGCCTGGAGCAACCGAACGCGACCGCGCCGGAGCATCACAAAACGTGGTACATGGCGTTCATTGCCGCGAGCGTCCTGATCTCCGCAGTTGCACTGCTTCTCGCATCGCGCACGCCAAAGGCGGTAAAGCATGAGGCCGCCTACACTCAGATAACGGATTTTACGGACTCGGCGGTCGCGCCAGCTCTCTCTCCGGATGGACGGACGGTCGCGTTCATTCGCGGCGCCGACTGGTTTCTCAGTTCAGACCAGATTTGGCTGAAGTCACTCCCTGACGGTGAACCGGTTCAGCTCACGCACGATCCGCGTCCTAAGTTTGCGCCTGCATTCACACCGGATGGTTCTCGGATCACCTACAGCATCGCCGACTTCACCGCTTACGAGTGGAATACGTTCGCGATGGCGCTATTCGGAGGGGAACCACGCTTGCTGCTGCGGAACGCGGAGGGACTCACCTGGCTCAGCGCCCGGCAGGTTCTGTTCTCCGAGATCAAAACCGGAATGCACATGGGCGTAGTCACCGCTGCCGCCGACGGATCCGGCAGACGCAGTGTTTACTTTCCCGAACACGAGCGGGCCATGGCGCATTTTTCGTATGCTTCGCCAGATCGGAAGTGGGTCCTGGTGATTGAAATGGATCACACGGCGGCGTGGCAGCGGTGCCGGCTGCTGCCGCTTGATGGAAGCTCCGCCGGCGTGGCGGTCGGGCCACCCGGGCAGTGCACGGCCGCGGCCTGGTCGCCCGACGGCAGGTGGATGTACTTCACCGGGCGCGGCGCATCAGGCGACCACGTATGGCGCCAGCCTTTCGGCAAGACTGAGGCCGAGCAGGTGACGTTCGGGCCCACTGAAGAGCAGGGCGTCGCGGTCGCCCCCGATGGCCGGTCGCTGATCACGTCGGTGGGCGACCAGCAGAGCTCTGTCTGGATTCACGATGACCGGGGCGATCGTCCGATCACGTCGGCAGGAAATGCGTCCATACCGCGGTTTTCCACGGACGGCAAGCACCTGTATTACGTGCTTCGCCGGGGCTCGGCGGAATCGGGCAATGAGCTCTGGATGGCGCAAGTGGATTCGGGCAAGAGTGAGCGGCTGCTGGCTGGATTCTCGATCATGAGCTACGACATTTCGAGTGATTCGAAACAGGCCGTGTTCGCGACGGCACGGCCGGGAGGCACGTCCGAGATCTGGTTGGCGGCAGTGGATGGACGATCCGCACCGAGGCGAATCGCTCAGGGACGGGAGGACTCTCCGTTTTTCGGCCCGGACGGCCAGGTGTTACTTCGCGTCTCCGAGGGCAGGAGCAACTATCTGTACAGAGTGAATCGCGATGGCTCGGCACGGACGAAGGTTGTGCCGTACCCGATCAGTAACTTCATGGGCGTATCGCCGAACGGCCGCTGGGCTGCCGTGACGGTGCCAGCCAACGGCACGGGTAATACGGTCGCGGAGATTGCAATCCCGATGGAAGGAGGCAAGCCGCAGCGGCTCTGCACCGGACGTTGCACGCCCCAGTGGGCACCCGATGGGCGGTATCTGTACATTTCACTTGAGCTCGCAAGAGTGTATTCGCGAAAGATCGCAGCGATTCCCCTGCCACCGCGCAAGAGTCTTCCCGACCTCCCGAGTTCGGGCATTGAGTCCTTTGCCCAGCTGGCGGCTCTGGCCGGAGGCCGTGTGATCGAGCACGGCGGATTCGCGCCGGGTCTGAACCCGGAGACGTTCGCATATGTGCGGATGACCATGCACAGGAATCTTTTCCGTGTACCGCTTCATTAACTACACGATTGTCTGCGCGGACATCGACACTCGCGTCCGGCGCTCCACATAGGTTTGGACAGTTCGGTAACACGACGCTGCGCCGAACGAAGAGCGGCAACCAGCGAGCCGGCGCCGATTCCGCGTTTCTGCGGATCTCATGACTGATACGGCTTCCCGTTGTCGTGCGCGTTCTGCAGAAGACTCCACCCCACAGACTGCCTGAACCTGCATCAGGCGCTCGCCCCAGCGCTGCGTTTCTGAGTATCCGTTCGCTACCCTGAAGGAAACCCGATCATGTCGTGTCGCTGCTTCGCAATGACCATCTCCCTACTGTCCGTTTTTGGGATTGGGATTGTTCCGTCAGCCTGCCTCGCGCAGTCCGCGCCGGAAATCCAGGCTCGCCGCATCGCCGCCTACGTGAAGTTTCTCGCCAGCGACCTCCTTGAGGGGCGCGGCGTCGGCACCCGCGGCGGGCAGCTCGCCGAGGAATACCTCGCGGCCACACTGGCTTCATTTGGCGTGAAACCCGGCGGCGAGAATGGCACGTACTTCCAGCGCGTGCCGATGGTCGGCGTCTCCACTCTGACTGATTCGAAGCTCACCGCCGCGCGCGGCGGCAAATCGCTCGAGCTCACTTTCGCAAACGACTTCGTCGCTTCGATCCACAAGCAGGTCGAACAGCTCCCCTTAGACGCCGAGCTGGTCTTCATTGGCCACGGTATTGTCGCCCCCGAAGAGAAGTGGAACGATTACAAAACCGACGTCCGTGGGAAGATTGTGGTCGTTTTCACGAATGAACCCCAGCCGGGCAACCCGCAGGTCTTCAAGGGCAAGACGCTGACGTATAAAGGACGTTGGACTTACAAATTCGAAGAGGCCGCGCGTCAGGGGGCGCTTGGCGCTCTCATCATCCACACCACCCCCACCGCCGGTTATGGCTGGAACGTGGTCCGCACATCATGGAGCAAAGAGGACCCGCAGATGAAGCTCGATCCCTCACAGCCCTCGCTCGGCTTCGCCGGCTGGATGACGGAGGAATGCGGCGACAAGCTCCTCGCGATGGCCGGCCACAGCGTCGAGTCACTCCTCAAAGCCTCCGACTCGCGCGATTTCAATCCGATTCCGCTCGGCATCCGTCTCAAAGGCCAGCTTCGCGCGAAAATCCGGCCGATCGAAAGCCGCAACGTCGTCGGAATCGTCCCTGGCGGCGACGCGAAACTGAAGGACGACGCCGTCATCTTCAGCGCACACTGGGACCACCTGGGCATCGGCACCGGCCCCGGCGATCAGATCTACAACGGCGCATCGGACAACGCCACCGGCTGTGCGATGGTTCTCGAAATCGCGCGCGTGTGGGCCGGCCTCGAACATAAGCCCCGCCGCTCCGCGCTCTTCCTCTTCGTCACCGCCGAAGAGAGCGGCCTCCGGGGGTCCGAATATTACGGCCTGCACCCGCTCGTCCCTGCCGGTCGCACGGTGCTCAATCTCAACTTCGATGGCTTCTTCCCCGTCGGCCGTACGCGAGACGTCGTTGTCACAGGAGCCGAACGCACAACCGCCTGGCCGCTGGTCGAAGAAGCTGCGCAACGGTTCGGTTATGAAATTCAGCCCGATCCACGACCCGAGCAGGGCAGCTACTACCGTTCCGACCACTTCTCGCTGGCCCGCGCCGGCATCCCCGCGTTCTCGATCAAAGCCGGCTCACAGGTTATCGGCAAACCGGCGAGCTTCTCGGAAGAGTACTTCCGCGAGTACAACGCGAAACACTACCACCAGCCATCGGACGAGGTTCACGACGACTGGGATTTCTCGGGCATGGAGCATCTCGCCCGCTTTGGTTTCCTCATCGGACTGAATGCCGCGAACACGGAGCAGATGTTCACGTGGAAAGAGGGCGATGAATTCCTTGCCGCGCGTCAGGCGAGCGGCGTACGCTGATGGAACTTCTCGTTGTGGTCGCCGTCATCCTCGCCGCGGCGGCCGCCGTCTTCGGTCTGCTCGCGTGGCGCCGCCCGCTCCCGGTGCCCCTGCCACCCCCGGACCTGACGCCGCTGCTCTCGCGTGTCGACTACCTCGACCGCACACTCCGCGAAGAGCTCGCGCGAAACCGCCAGGAGCTGTCGCAGGCAGTCGATTCGGTCCGCAACGCGAGCGGTGAGTCGTTCGAACTCGTCAGCGCCCGGCTCGAGCAGGTGCATCGCGGCCTTGGTGAGATGCAGTCGCTCGCTGCGGGAGTCGGCGATCTCCGGCGCCTGCTCAGCAACGTCAAGACGCGCGGCACCTGGGGCGAAGTGCAGCTCAGCGCTCTGCTCGAGCAGATGCTCTCGCCCGAACAGTACGAACGCAATTTCCCCGTCACCGGCACCAGCGAGCGCGTCGAATTCGCCGTCCGCATGCCCGTCGGCGACGAAATCATCTGGCTGCCGATCGACGCCAAGTTCCCCCAGGAAGACTACGAGCGCCTGATCTCGGCCACCGATCCCGCCGGCGCGGAGCAGGCCGCGCTGCAACTCGAGCGCCGGATCAAGCTCTTCGCGAAAGAGGTCTCGACCAAATACATCGCGCCGCCGCGGACGACAGACTACGCCGTTCTCTTCCTGCCCACCGAAGGCCTGTACGCGGAGGTCCTGCGCCGTCCGGGGCTCATGGATTGCCTGCTGCGCGACTGCCGGGTCCACATCACGGGCCCCACGACGCTCGGAGCGTTGCTGAGCACACTGCGTTACGGGCACCAGCGGCTCGCAATCGAGAAGAAGGCGGGTGAAGCATGGCGCGTGCTCGGCGCGGCCAAGACCGAATTCCAGAAATACGCGGACTCTATCGACAAGGTGCGCAGGAAGCTCGAGGAAGCCACCGCCGCAGTCGATCAAACTCAGGTCCGCACCCGAGCGATCCAGCGCAGTCTCAGAGACGTCGAGCCGTTACCCGAACAACAGAACCTGGCTCTCGATGAAACCGAACCGCGGGCGTGATGCACCGTTCGCGCCGCGCGCGGCTTCACCTTCGGTACCCGCGGCGAATCCACGAGCACGGCCGAAGAACCTCGTCGAGGTTGCGTGGTGCAGACGCCGGAGGTCACCGGGAGACTGGTGATCAAAGAAGCTCAGAAACCTGCCGCGCAGGCGGCGACGGTCGCGCAGGGTTCGTTCTCTCTACGTGCGGCCGAGCTGGCTCGCAAGCCACGTACGCGCAAAATCCCAGTCACGTTTCACCGTCGCCACGGAGATGTCCAGCGTCTCGGCAGCGTCGCGCTCGCTCAGCCCTCCGAAAAAACGCAGTTCGACGACCTGTGCGGCACGTGGATCCAGCTGGTACAGGCGCGACAAAGCCTCGTCGACAGCCAGCAGCCGTTCGTCGAGCGGCAAGACTTCGCCGTCGTACTCCTCGAGTGACAACCTGATCCTGCCGCCGCCTCTCTTCTCGCTGCCCGCCCGTCGCGCGTGATCCACCAGCACACGGCGCAGTTGCTGCGCGGCAACAGCGAAGAAATGCCGCCGATCCTGCCAGTCCACAGGCGCAGCGCCGCACAGCCGAAGGCAGGCTTCGTGCACCAGTGCGGTGGTTTGCAGTGTGTGGTTCCTCCGCTCGCGCCGCATTTCGCGCGCGGCGGCGCGATGCAGTTCCTCGTAGACCAGCGCCATCAGCTGCTTCGCCGATTCGTGTTTTCCCATCCGCCATTCGGACAGCAGGCGGGTAATGGTGTGAGAGTCGTCTGGCATACTCCAGCGGCTTTGAGCTGTTTTGCCTGGCCGCTGCGCTGAACCAGCCAGGAGGGAGCTATTGTAGCTCTACGTGGATGACGCCGGAACGCCTCAGCCGGATTCGCGCGATCTATGAAGCGGCGCTGGAACAGCCGCCGGAGGAGCGCGCCAGGTTCGTCGAAATCGAATGTCAGGGAGATGAAGAGCTGCGCCAGGAGGTCGAACGCCTGCTCCGAAGCCGCGAACGCGTCCCCGATTGGTTGCAGGCGCCCCCGCTCGCAGCCACCATACCCATCGCGGGACCGGCGTCCGAGCCGGCGGGTCCAATGGAGGGCCGCCATCTCGGCGGGTACACGCTGATTCGCGAGATCGGCCGCGGCGGCATGGCTTCGGTGTACTTAGCCGAGCGCTCCGACGGCGCCTTCCGCAAGCAGGTCGCGATCAAGCTTGTCCGCCCCGGAACGGACACGGCAGAAATACTCGATCGTTTTCGCCGCGAGCGGGAGATTCTCGCCTCACTCGATCACCCAAACATCGCGCGGCTCATCGATGGCGGCACTACCGAGGATGGAGTGCCTTACTTCGTGATGGAGTTTGTGGACGGTCAGCCGATTCACCGCTGGTGCGACGAGCGCAAACTGAACGTCACGCGGCGTCTCGAATTATTCCGCCACGTCTGCGATGCCGTCCAGTACGCGCACCAGCGTCTGGTTGTTCACCGCGACCTCAAACCGAGCAACATCTTCGTCACAAACGACGGCACGGTAAAGCTGCTCGATTTCGGGATCGCCAAAGTCATCGGCGACGAACACGCCGGCGGCCGCATCGAGGCAACCCGCACTGCGATCAGACTCATGACGCCCGAATACGCAAGCCCTGAGCAGGTGAACGGACAACCTGTCACCACCCTGACCGACGTGTACTCGCTTGGCGTCGTCCTGTATGAGCTGTTGACGGGTCACCGGCCCTATCGCCTGGTCAGGGCCGCTTTGCATGAGATCGCCCGCGTGATATCGGAAGAGGAGCCGACGCGCCCGAGTGAAGTCGTGACGACCACCGAGCAGGCACCCGATATGATCACGCCCGAGGCCGTCAGCGCATCGCGCGAGGGGGACGTAAATCGGCTCCGCAAGCGGCTCGTGGGCGACCTCGACTGCATGCTGCTGACGGCTTTGCGCAAGGAACCTGCCCGCCGGTACAGCTCGGTTGAGGCATTCGGGGAAGACCTGCGCCGGCATATCGAGAACCGGCCCGTCACCGCACGCGCAGACAGTGTGTGGTATCGGATGGCGCGATTCATCCGGCGGCATCCCAGCGGTACCGCCGCCGCGGTTCTCATCAGCATCTCGCTGCTTGCCGGCACGTTCGCCACCCTGTGGCAGCTGCGAGTTGCGATCGATGCCAGTCGCCAGCGGCTGCCGGCGCGAGCTATTCTCGCGCCGCAGATCACGCTGTTCGCATTTCTTGGCCTCACGATTTCCGGCGGCATCGCCTACTTCAGCCGCGCGACGCTGCGCAGGATGGCGGGCGCGCTCGCGGGCGGGGTTTTCTTCGCCGCCGCATGGTGGCTGAGATTTCGGATCGCGTATGCCCGCGGATGGTGGCGAAGCGCATTCGCCGACACGCCGGACCCACTGCTGCTGTTTTCCGGGCCACTACTGCTGGCTCTGGTTGTCACCAGCGCAGCGCTTCTTCTGATCGGCTGGCGCATCACGCGGCGCTTCGGCTGGAAGGGACTGGCGCTGTTCGTGCCGGCGGTCGGATTATGGGCGGCTCCCCGGGACCGCGTCTGGTGGGACCACCTGATGCACGTGATGGTGGCTGCGCCGGGTGTTGCGCCGGTGCTGATCGACGCCGCGCTCCTGTCGGCAGGTATTGCTGTCGGCTACGCCGTGATGCGCCTGATCGCCGGCCCAGCCAAAAGAGATGCCCTGCGGCACGGCGTATAATAACGACCCGTGGCGGGGGTTCGTAACGCATTCCGCCCATCAAGGAGGGGACCTTGATTTGCGGTAAATCCGCGGTGTTCGTTTGCCTGCTCGGCGCTGTCGGCGCCGCTCTCGTTCAGGCACAATCCGGTACAGCAACCATCACCGGTTCGGTGACCGATCCGAGCGGAGCGGCTATCCACAGGGCGGCGGTGTCGGCACGAAACCCTGAAACCGGCGACGTGCGCAGCACGATTACGAATGAGACCGGCAACTACAACCTCCCTGGGCTCCGGCCAGCGGCTTACGACGTCACAGTCGAATCGCCCGGCTTCCGCCGGTACAGCCAGCGTGAGTTTCGCGTCGAGGTCGATCAGGTTGCCCGCCTCGACGTCCAGCTCGAATTAGGCCAGGTAGCCGAGCAGGTCGAGGTTCGCGGCACCGCACAGCTCCTCCACACGGAAAACGCCACGGTCGGCTCCGTGATCGAAACCCGAAAGATCGTCGAGCTCCCGCTCAACGGGCGGAATTTCGTGCAGCTCTCGCTGCTGGTTCCGGGCGTCAATACCGGTCAGCCGGGCGCAGGGCGCGGCGGCGGCGTCAGCATCGGCGGCGCGCGTTCGGAACAGAATGCGTTCCAGCTCGACGGAGTCTCGAATACCGATCAGTACGATTCCGGCATCGCGTTCCGGCCCAATGTCGATGTGATCCAGGAGTTCAAGATCGAGGTGAACAACTACTCGGCTGAGTTCGGCAAAGGCGCTGGCGGACAGATCAATGTGGTCACGAAATCAGGAACCAACCAGTTCCATGGTTCCGCCTGGGAGTTTCATCGAAACAATGCGGTACAGGCTCGGAACTTCTTCGACAACAATCCGGCTTTCGTCACCAGTGGGGGCCGCTTCAAGGCCCCGCCCTTCATCCAGAACCAGTTCGGCGCACTCGCCAGCGGCCCGGTTATCCGCAACAAGACCTTCTTCCTCGGCAGCTATGAAGGTTTCCGCCGCGTCCGCGGAGCGACCGGACGGCGCTCGGTGCCCACGGCGGCGATGCGTCAGGGCGATTTTTCCGCCCAGCTCGGCGCGCCGGTCGGCACCGACGCTCTTGGCCGCGCGGTGTTTGCGAACCAGATTTTCGATGCCCGCACGTCACGCATGGTGCCCGGGAGCAACCGGTACGTCCGCGATCCGTTTCCCGGCAATAGGATCTTCGCAGATCGTATCGATCCGATCGCCGCAAAGCTTCTCCAGATGGGCCTCTGGCCTCTGCCGAACGTTGCCGGCACGCGCGACGCGCGCACAGGCGATCCGCGCCAGAACTACCTCGACGGGCGGCCGAACCGTAACCTGACCAATCAATATCTGGCCCGCGTCGATCATCGATTCACCGACAATGACACCCTTTACGGCCGCTTCGGATATAACGAGTCCGACGACAAGGGACCGGGAAATTTTCCGGGAAATGAACGGATCAGCACCAACACGCAGGCCGTTATTGCGGCGAGCTACACAAAGGCGATCAGCGCGACCAAAGTGAACGAGCTCCGCTTCGGCTGGACACGCGAGTCGCCGTTTTCGGGAGCGACGCGCATTCAGCAGGGCCGGAATCTCGTAAGAGAGCTCGGTATTCGCGGCTTGCCCCTGGCGGGGCCGGGCGCTCCGAGCGTCGGCATAGCCGGCCTTACCTCTTTCTCGGACCCG
>DASSSG010000721.1:0-4830 GCA_035708545.1 Bryobacteraceae bacterium
TATGGTGGACGACTTGGCGCCTCATCTCCGTGCACCGGGGAGGTCTGGATCCTCTCAAATGCCAATGGGAATGGCGGAACATCGACATGGTCTTTGTTGCCGGCTTCAGGGGCCCCGACACGCTTCATGTCAAGCGTTGCCTATAACCCCGCTGCGAACACTCTGATCGTTTTCGGTGGGAATACCTGCTTCAATACAAGTTTCAATGACGTATGGGTTCTATCGAACGCCAATGGGCTGGGCGGGCCCTCTACATGGACACAGCTTACACCGAGCGGCACACCACCAAATGCCTTTTCTCCTACGACTTCTCAGTCGTACGCCGCCTATGATGCAACGAATAACCGTCTTTTGCTCATGACCGGGTCCGAAAGTTTCGTCCTTACGCATGCGGACGGTACGACGGGCTCCCCGGCATGGATCTCGACGGGCCTGTTCCCCGCATCAGCTCGCACGAATGGAATCGCCATCTACGATACGCCGACGAATCGCATGACAATATTTGGGGGAAATGCCGCCTCGTTCTTCGATGAACTCTGGGATCTCAGTTCAGCAAACGGACTCGGGCCAGCGCCCGCCTGGATGCAAGTCATTCCGGTATCGTCGCCGAATCCCTCCGGACGATCGGGGAGCAACGTCGGCTACGATCAGGGCGCGGGCAGAATGATCATGGTATTTGGAGTATCGGCTGCCGGGGATCTAAACGAGGCATGGGTCTTGTCCCGGGCGCCAGCGCCCCTGTATCAGGTCTGCCTACTGTATGATCCCACAAAACCCGCACGTGCAAACAGCACCATCCCGGTGCGCGTTCAATTATGTGACAGCGCCGGGACGAACTTGTCGAGTTCGGCCATCAGTTTACAGGCCTTGAATGTCACTTTGGCATCCTCCTCCATCTCAAGCGCACCCGAAGACGCAGGGAACGCAAATCCGGACAGCAATTTTCGATACGACCCGACCCTGGGTATTACCGGAGGATACATATACAATCTGAGCACGAAAGGCCTTGCGACGGGAACGTACAATCTGAACTTCCGCGCAAGTACGGACGCGGCGACGATATATACTGCGCAATTCCAGGTGAAGTGACGATCATCAACGTTTTTGCAGGCTCCTGCCGTGGTTTCTTACTCGGTTGGAGCCTGCGCCTCAGCTCCCACAGCCCGAGTAAACGTCACCAGCGCTCGTGTCCCTGGGTTTCCCGAGTTTTCGATCGCACTGCAGGCAGATTCCTCACACATCGATCAGATCTGCCATCGTGCGACTTGCTTGTAGCTGCTGCAACCGCACTTATGCTTGCCGGGTTGTCTACTTCGCCGGCCGAAGCGTGCCAGTTTACGATGGTCCAGTTCGTTCGCCTCGGGAGGACAATAAAGCTCGGCATATCACACGATGAGTCACGCTTGTACGTGACATTGCCGGACGACAATGCCGTTGCGGTCCTGCGGGCTGCTGATCTCGGTCCCGTTCGCCGAGTAATTGTCGGACGAGCACCAGTAGGAATTGTCGTGAGCCGCACAGCGGCGTTTGTGGCCACCGCTGATGGCGTCTACTCGTTCGGTTTGCGTGATGCTGCGTCGGTTCGGATGTTCGAACCGAGAGTAAAGCCGCCGGTGGGATCGTCGATTTATGAAGTCGTTCTCACAAGAGATGAAAAAGCGCTATATATACCAGCGACTTCGGGTGGGCTGTATAAGCTCGACCTTAAAAGCTCGCTCGTCACGCAAATCCACCGCACGCCGCTTGCGGCCTATGCTGGTTTGGCGGCCGACGGCCGCCTGCTGTATGTCGCATACCGTGGCGGTGGACCCGGAGGAAGCCGCGGACACGACGCAATTGGCGTGTTCGACGTCGGAACAGGGAACCTGCTGCGAACCATTACTGGCCTAGCAACCGTAGGATCGTACATTCGCGCTTCACCCGATGGCCAGACAATCTGGGCCAACGGCCTCGATGCTTGTTCTTCGGCTGCGTATGATCATATCGGGTGCCCCGCAGTACCCGCGGGAATCATAAATGTTCTTGATGCGGCGACATATCGACCAATCCGCAGTATCAGCTTTCCGGGACCATTCCATCCCGACGGGCTTGCATTTTCCCCGGAGGGATCGCTCGCAGTGGTCAGCGGAGATGCGCTTATGATCTTTAACGCTGCGACAACTGAAATGTTGCGAGTATATCCCAGGTTCAGAACGCGGGACTTCATTTTTTCTGAGGATGGCACAACCGGCTACGCTACCATCGCTCCGGAGGGAGTCGCTAAGTTTCGCGTGGATTGCGGATCGCGTTAACGTCGGACCGACGGGATTAGATCCGCGGCAAGCCCTCTATATCGAAGCTGTCCTTGACCGTAAGCGGGATGCCGCGCAGCGGGCCGTATGCCGCCTCGGATTCCATTCGACACGCGGCCGCGAGCGCGTCGGCGGCAAGCTGGACGACGAAGCCATTGAGACGGGATTGTTGCTCTTCCATCTGCCGGAGATGGGTTGCGACCAGCTCGACAGGGGAGAGGCTGCGCCGGCGAATCAACTCGGATTGCTGCGCGAGCGAGAGACGGTGCGGCATCAGGTTGAGTATCGCGCGGCCATTCGTTGAAGAACCCGCCGGTTGGCGAGCGGCGCGCAGGACAACTGCCCCACGTTAGAATGCTGGTCGTGCCGACACTCACGTTCGAGCAGGCGCGGGCCTGCATCCTCGAACAAGTGACCTGCGGCACGACTGCCGAGACGGTTTCTATCGACGACGCGCCGGCTCGAGTACTCGCGCAGGATCTTGCTGCAGACCGCGATTACCCGCCGCTGCCGCGGTCGGCGCGAGACGGTTTCGCCGTACGCGCCGCGGACCTGCCCGGCCGATTGCGTGTGATCGGCGAGGCACCCGCGGGCGTGCACTTTGCAGGCACCGTCGGACCCGGAGAAGCCGTGGAGATCATGACCGGCGCTCAGATGCCCGCCGGCGCGGATGCGGTCGTGATGGTGGAGCACACGAGCGTCGAAGGCGAGGAAGTCATCATCGATCGGAGCGCGGCGGCCGGAGACAACTTCACCGAGGCCGGCGCGGAAGCCGCCGCGGGCGAAGTCGTGCTCACGCGAGGCTCGCGCATCGGCGCCACTGAGGTCGCGCTGCTGGCAACGATCGGGGCGACGACGGTGCCGGTGTACGGGCGTCCGCGGACAGCGATTCTGGCAACAGGTGACGAGCTGGTAGCCATCGATGCCTTCCCCGATCCGTGGCAGATCCGAAATTCCAATGCCCACGCGCTCGCGGCGCAGGTGGCACGCGCGGGCGGCTGCCCGCAGATCCTGCCCGTAGCGCGTGACACTGTGGAAGCCGCGACGCCGCTTATCGAACGCGGCCTCGAGTCGGATCTGCTGCTGCTGAGCGGCGGCGTGTCCGCGGGCAAGTACGACATCATCGAACGCGTGCTGGACCGCCTGGGGGCTGAGTTCTTCTTCGATCGTGTGCTCATCCAACCCGGCCAGCCGCTGGTGTTCGGGCGCGCGCGCGGAACATTCTTCTTCGGGCTTCCCGGCAATCCCGCCTCGACCATGGTCACCTTCGAGCTGTTCGCGCGCGCGGCACTCGAAGTCCTCGGCGGCCAGGTCGGCCCGACGCTGCCGATCACGCTGGCACGGCTCACACACGAATTCAGGCAGCGGCCGGGGCTGACGCGATTTCCACCGGCGCGCCTCGGCGCGGATCGACCCGAAGTGACGCCCGTGCGCTGGTCGGGATCGGGCGATGTACCGGCGTTGTGCCGCGCAAATGCGTTCCTCGTGACGGATCCGGAACGCGACTACTGGCCGGCGGGCGAACTGATCCGAGTGCTGCCGAAGCGATGACGGACAAGCTCTCGCACTACGACGAAGCCGGCCGCGCACGCATGGTGGACGTTTCTTCGAAGCCGGAGACCAGGCGCAGCGCGCGGGCACAGGCGTTCGTCAGAATCCGCCCCGATGTGCTCTCCGCGCTTCCGCTGAATCCGAAAGGGAACCTGCTCGAGGTCGCTCGCATTGCCGGCATTGCGGCAAGCAAACGCACCGCGGAACTGATACCGATGTGCCATCCGCTCATGCTTACGCATGTGGATGTCCAGGTCACCCTGGAACAGGACGGTGTGCGAATCACGACAAGCGCGTCCACCACCGCGCAGACAGGTGTCGAGATGGAAGCCCTCACGGCCGCTTCGGTCGCGGCGCTGACCGTGTACGACATGACCAAGGCGTTGGACAAGAGCATCGTGATCGAAAGCGTGGAGCTGCTCGAAAAGACCGGCGGAAAGAGCGGGGACTTCCGGCGTTGACCGCGGTCGTGCTGACAATCAGCGACTCAGCGCATGCCGCCACGCGCGAGGACCGTTCGGGGCCGGCGATTCGCGAGCGCCTCGAGGCGCTCGGCTGGTCGGCAAGAGTGGAGGTGTTGCCCGACGACCGCGGCCAGATCGCGGAACATCTGCGCACGCTCGCAGGCGCAGTCGATGCCGTGTTCACGACCGGCGGCACCGGCATCGCACCCCGGGATGTGACACCGGAAGCTACGCGCGAGGTTATCGAGCGCGAGGTACCCGGCCTCGCGGAATGGATGAGAATGGAAGGTATGAAGAGTACGCCCCGCGCGATGCTGTCGCGCGGCGTCGCTGGTGTGCGCGGACGCACGCTGATCGTGAACCTGCCGGGTTCGCCCCGAGGCGCGGTCGAGTCGCTGGACGCTATTGCCGGCGTGCTCGGCCATATCGTTGATCTGCTGAACGGCCGCACTGGCCACTGACTTGCAGCGAAACTGACCTGCAAACGATGACGTCACTAAAACGTATGCGGAGCATCGCACCTG
>DASSSG010000722.1:0-3931 GCA_035708545.1 Bryobacteraceae bacterium
GTTGGTGAAATCCGTGGCGAGATCCACCGTCTCTACTCGATCACGCCGGAGCAGTTTGCCGATGCGCTGGCGCACGGCCGGCCTCTGCACGACGAGAAGACGATCCGTACCTACGTCAAAGACGAGCTGCGGCTTCTCGAACGGACGCGGCCGGACATAGTCGTCGGAGATCTGCGCCACTCTCTTTCGATCAGCGCCCGCGTGGCGCGCATCCCCTGCGTCGCGCTCGTCAACGCATACTGGAGTCCATATTCCTCTGAGCGCCTTCCGGTGCCCACGGTCGCGCTCACGCGGCTCCTCGGCGTGCGCGTTGCGAATCTGATGTTCCGGGCATTGCAGCCCGTCATCTTCGCGGCGCATTGTGCGCCGGTCAATGCGGTGCGACGCGAGTACGGGCACACCGGAATGCTTCGCGACATCCGCCGCATGTACACGGATGCCGATTGGGTGGTCTATCCCGATGTGCCCGAGCTCGTGCCGGCGAATGGCCTTCCCGAAACACACGCTTATATCGGGCCAATCCTGTGGTCGCCCGCGGTCGCGGAACCGCAATGGTGGCGAGAACTCCCGCACGACCGGCCTGTCGTTTACGTCACGCTGGGCAGCTCCGGCAGCCTTGCGACGCTGGCCGGCATCCTCGGCGCGCTCGCGGATGAACCCGTGACGCTCGCTGTCGCGGGCGTGAACTATCGTGGCATCGCGCCGCGAAACGCATTCGTTGCCGATTATCTGTCCGGCTCCGACGCCGTGCGCCGTGCGTCTCTCGTGATCTCCAACGGCGGCAGTCCGACATCGTACCAGGCGCTCGCTCAGGGCAGGCCGGTCCTCGGCATTCCGCAAAACATGGATCAGCACGTTGCGATCGGCTTTATCGCACGAGCCGGCGCCGGAGAGCAGATCCGGTCCGAACACGTGCGCCCGCAGAAACTGCGAGAGTGCATGCGCCGGCTTTTGCACAATCCCGAATACCGATCGCAGGCAGTTCGCCTGCAGCATGCGTTCGCGGAATACAACGCGGCGCGAAGATTCGAAGCTGTCCTGCAGGCTGCAGCTCGCACCATCGACGAGGGAACGACAACGAATCCAATCACGCCCGAGTACTAGAACGCTCGGCTGTACATCCCCCTGCATGCGGGTACGGCTCGCAAACAGAGAAACCGTGCGTACCCAGCTTGTTGTATTTGTTCTCGCATCGCAGAGTGGTACAACCAAACTTCCGGTATTAAGTAGGAAGTACTAAGGCTCCGAGAGGTGTGTATTGAGAGCACTGTGCTCGCCCCGTGGTTCTTCACGCCAACAGTTCGCATTGCTGGCACCCCGTTGTGGTGAAATGCCTTATGCATTTTCGAATGTCGCGGACGATCAGTTGCGAAGACGATCTCTGCTTGCGGAAATGCAGCGACTGCGCGGTGAAATCTACCTTCAGGATGGCGCGATCCGCCGTTCGGATCTGACGCCCGACGGGCGGCACGAACTTGCGGATGACGAGTCTGCGTGGCACCTTCTGCTGCTTGACGAGCGCTCGCGTGTCGCAGGTTGTATGCGATTTCTGCGGTACGACAGCACAGCCGGCTCCCCGCGGCTGGGCGTGTGGCATTCCGCGCTGGCGCAGACTGATAGCTGGGGCGCCAGGCTCCGCCGGGCCGTGAATGCTCAGGTCGATCAGGCCTGCCGCGAAGGTCTCGCAATTGGTGAAGCGGGCGGCTGGGCGCTCTCGCCGGAGATGCGGCTCTCCACGGCCGCGCTTCGCATGGTGCTCGCCACCTACAGCCTCGCCCGCGTGCTCGGCAATGCTCTCGTCATCAGCACGGCGACGCTGCGAAACGGATCGGCTCCGATCCTCAGACGCATCGGCGGCTGTTCCCTCGGACTGGACGGCTGGGAACTGCCCACGTATTTCGATCCGAAGTACAACTGCGAAATGCAGATATTGCGGTTTGATTCACGTGCTCCGAATGCCCGCTATGAAGAGAGCGTCGATCAGCTTCGTCGTCACCTGATGAGCGTTCCTGTCGTGTCGGCGCGGATCGGTTCGACATCACAGAACGCCAGGTTCCGCGTCGACGCTCTGCCGCTCATGAGGCCGGTTCTCGCAGCTGCAGCGCGTTAGACCACTTTCTCCCCTCGGGACCCACCCTCTTCGCTGATCGCCGTACCCGCAATTACGGGGTAGCGCGCTTTTTTGCGGTGACCCGAGCGCACTTTCCTTTCCGACCGCGGCGCCGCGCTGGCTCTCGCGCGGCTTCAGGCCTAAGTGTTATTCCGGTTCTCGCCTGGTCGATAGCAGTACATGTACATCCACTCCCGCAGCCGATGAAGGGACTAGTCCGGTGTCGTGAGCGTTACGGTGAGGGCTTCCTGGCCTCTGCCACTTGCGACCCGGAGGAGAAACAGGCGCTTCGCCAAATGACACTGACATCGTCCGCGCCGCAGCCCCGACAGATGGTACTTCTGGCCCCATCATCTGCGGAGGTGCCACCAGCCTTCAGCACAATCCGAGCCGATTCTCTGCATCATCATCTGCTGCTCGCTCAGGTGCAACGGCTGCGCGGAAGGATTTACGTACAGGATGGCGCGATCGATCGTGCGTACCTGTCCGCCGACTTTCGGCATGTTCAGTACGTCGACGATGAGAGCTGGCACCTCATTGTCCTTGACCGCGAGAAACGAGTGGGCGGTTGTGTGCGCTACTGTCCACACAAGGATGGAGCGCCGGCCTCTGCGCTCGGCGTCTTTGACTCCGCGCTCGCTCACTCGGATATCTGGGGAGACAAGCTGCGTCGCGCGATCGAGAGCGACCTCGAGTGTGCTCGCCGGCGACATATCGAGTTCCTGGAACTCGGAGGTTGGGCGCTGTCCGAGCAGCTGCGTTCGACAACCGAAGCGCTGCGCATGACGCTCTCCATTTACGGATTTGCACGCATGCTGGGCGGCGCGCTCGGGATTGGAACGGCTACCACGAGGCATCAATCCTCATCCATTTTGAGGAAGATCGGAGGACAGTCGCTCACGGCGGATGGCATGGAACTGCCGCCGTACTACGACCCGCAGTATAACTGCGAGATGGAAGTTCTTCGCTTCGACTCCGCAGCGCCGAACCCGCGTTACGAAGGCTGGATCGAAGAATGCCGTGCGCAGCTGACCACGGTTCTCGTCGTTTGCGACAACTCCGCGGACCAGAGCTGGAGGACTTCCTTCCAGAGGCTCCGCACCGCAGCCGCCGGCGAGGCCGAGCGCGTACCCGAGCTCATTGCAGACGTCGCGTAGGCGGCGCCGTGAATCGAATAAACGCACCGACGCGCACACCCTGACAGCCCGGCCCTATTGCCGCGCGGCTCAGCGCCGAGCCACGAAGTGAACGGTTGGCGCTCCGAGAACGTGCTCCTCGTGGAAAGCCACACCACTTGCGCCATTTGACACGCCGCGGGCGGGGCCGCAGGATTCAGTATGTTTACTACGCGCGCGCTTCCACACGGCTAACAGCCCCTGACAGAGTCCGCTCCCTCACGTTCGCGGCTCCGTAACGTCCTGATTCTACTGAGCCGCGCACGTCAGTAAGCGGTTTTGTATTTGTGCCACAGGCTGCTAACGGATGGCGATGTACGTGCGTCAGTCTGGATGAGGAATGAACGGGAAAGGCAAGGCGAACGGCGCGGTACTCTTGATCGGGCTCCTTCTGTTCGTCCCGTTCACCGCCTGCGCGGCGATGTCGTGCGTCTCGGCCGAACCTGCACATCCGTGCTGCCCCGCAGACACGCCAGACACGGGTTTCAGCCAATGCTGCGTTGCCGCATACGCGGCTCCTGAAATCCTGACCATGCCCGCTCGCTCCCCGATCCAGCCGGCGGCGATCGACCTGTCCTCAGCTCAGCTCCCTGTGGTCGCGCACAGCCCGGCCGTCGACGTTCTCTGCCCTCGGGAAGACCGGACC
>DASSSG010000723.1:0-11424 GCA_035708545.1 Bryobacteraceae bacterium
GGTGTTTGCAGCGCCGGCCGTCGCGGTGCTGGCAATCCTCTGGCGCCGCGTGGACCGGCGTGAGCGGCCATGATACGGCTGCCCTGCGCTCCCCGCAAGTGCGATAACAGATGAGGAGAGCCACCACCGAATGATCGAACGCATATCCGTCCCCGGAGCGCCTGCGCCGCGGGGACCGTATTCGCCTGCCGTGCGCGCGGGCGACTTCATCTATGTTGCGGGCCAGGGTCCTATAGATCCCGCGACCAACCAGTTCTCCTTCGGCGACATTCGCCACGAGACACGCCTCGTGCTCGAGAACATCCGACGCATCCTCGAGGCCTGCGGCGCCTCGATGTCCGATGTCGTGAGGTGCTCCGTGTTTCTCGTCGACGGCAATGACTTCGCCGCTATGAACGAGGTCTACGCCGAATTCTTCGGCGACGCCAAACCGGCGCGCACCACGGTCGAGGCGAAGTTCGTCGCGCCCACGATGAAGGTCGAGATCGATTGCGTGGCATACAAGCCCCGGGTCGCCGCGGTGCCATGAACATCGAGCAGCTCGATACCCCGGCCGTCCTCGTCGATCTTGACCGCCTCGAACGCAACATCGACCGCATGGCGCGCTACGCAGCCGAGCACCACCTCGCGCTGCGCCCTCACACGAAAACTCACAAGAACGTGGGTATCGCGAAGCGGCAGATCGCAGCCGGAGCGTGTGGCATCACCGTCGCGAAACCGGGCGAAGCTGCGGTCATGGCCGCAGGGGGGATCGAGGACATTATGGTCGCCTACCCGATCGTAACCGCGCAGAAGGCCGCGCGTATCGCCGACCTTGCGGAACGCGCCCGCCTGCGCGTGTCGCTCGATTCCATCGAGGCCGTGCGCTGTCTCGCCGAGGCTTGCGGCGCGCGCAACGTGGAAGTCGGCGTCCTCGTCGAGGTGGATGTCGGATTCGGCCGCTGCGGTGTCGCCAACCCGGCCGACGCGCTGGCGATTGCGCGTGCCGCGATGGACTCCCGAGCAATCAGGTTCGATGGGCTGATGTTCTACCCGGGCCACATGGCGAAACCCGCCGCCGAGCAGGATCCGCTGATCGCGGACGCAAACCGCCGCCTTACGGCGCATTACGAGGCCTTCAGCATGGCCGGCGTGCCGATCACGGTCGTGAGCGGCGGCTCCACGCCGACAGCGTTCCGTTCGCACGAATTCACCGGGGTGACCGAGATTCGCCCGGGCATGTACGCCTTCCTCGACCGGAAGATGGTCGCGATCGGCGCCGGCACACTCGACGACTGTGCCGTGGCCGTCCTCGTCACGGTCGTGAGCAACGCCGTTCCCGGCCGCGCCATGGTCGATGGCGGCTCAAAAACCTTTTCGTCCGACGCGATCAACCTTCCGGACGAGGGTGGTTTCGGCCTCATTCTCGAGCAGCCTGCCGCCGCGCTGATCGGGTTCTCCGAAGAGCACGGGCACCTCGATGTGACCCGCTGTCCCGTCCGGCTTCGGGTGGGCGAGCGTCTGCGAATAATACCCAACCATGTCTGCGCGACGATGAACCTCCACGACCGCGTATATGGTATCCGCGACAACATTGTGGAAAAGGAAATCACGATCGACGCCAGGGGCCAGGTCCGGTAAGGCCATCGGCGATCGTCATCTCTTTACACGCCAGATAAGCGGGGCGACCGCGCGAGGCCGGCCGGCCGGCATGTGTTGCGGCCGGGAGTCGGACTCCGAGCGGGCTGTCTCGCTATATCAGAACTGATTCGCCCCATCGGATCTGATAGATTCCCGCGGCGCTTCGTGTTGCGCAGGCGACGGTCGCGGACGAGCTGATTGCGCGTCTGTACCGTTTATTTTCATGCACTTGTAATCAACCGGCTGTCGCTTGCACTCCTGGTATGAATCGTGCCTCTCTGGCGAACGGTTCCGGCAGTTCAAAGGGGGAAAAATGATTGGCAAACCGGTTCAGATGATGCTGTTGGCGGCGGCCGTGATGACGGCGCCGGCCGCGGAGCTGACTCAGACAGAGCGCGAGGCGTTTCTGCGCAACGCGCGGTTCGTCAGCACCAAGACACTCGGCATGGGAGTTACACAGTCGCGAAAAGCTGTGATGGAAGACGGCACCATCCAGCATGCCGCTCACATTCAGTCAATAAACGAGGCCAAAGCGTCATTCCAGACTGTCCGGGGGACGGAACTGAACTTTCGCGACAGCTACAAGTACAATGTCGCGGCCTACGAACTGGCGAAGCTGATCGGTCTCGATTACATGGTTCCTCCGTCAGTAGAGCGCAAGGCGCCGGGCGGAATGGGCGCCGTGACGTGGTGGGTCGATGATGTCGCGTTTACGGATCTCGAGCGGCGCAAGCAGAAGGTCGAACCTCCGGACATGAATAAGTGGAACAAGCAGATGAACATCGTCCACGTGTTCGACCAGCTGATCTACAACACCGATCGTAACCTCGGCAACCTGCTGATCACGAAAGACTGGAAGTTATGGATGATCGATCATACGCGCGCGTTCCGCACCTTCCGGCACTGCCCGGATATGCGCATGCTGCGGCAGATCGACAGCGAACTGCTGACCCGTATTCGGAATCTTGACGGCGCGACCGTTGTTCAGGTGCTGAAGCCGTATCTCACGAAGATGGAGATCGATGGATTGCTGGCGCGCAAAGACGCGATCGTCGGCTTCTTCGATAAACAGATCGCCGCTCAGGGCCAGGCCGCGGTGGTGTACGAGTGGGCGCGTTTGTAACACGGCGGCGAGACGAGTTCCACATACCGGAGGGAGCGTGGAAGCGGGCTTTGGCAGCCGCCCTCGCGGCGGATTTGCCGCTCGTACACCTTCTCCCGGGCGATGACCTATAGGGATCGAGCTTCGGCCCGGCAAACACCAGGTTTGTCAGAGGCGCGTAGCAAAGTCCGGGTATGCGCCGGCGCCCGCGGGCATTCGGCCGGCGTTGCTCGCCGATGAGATCGCTCACGAACAGCAACGATTCATCGGTCGAAAGAGTAACCCCGTTCGGTCCGCCTCTCGCTCGGGCGATAATCCGCTTGTGTCCGTTCTGACAGTCGTCGGGCGGACATCATACCCTGGGCACCCGGCATCTTGTTTGAACACACTTACTTTGTCATCTGCTTGTGGCCCTCGGACGCGGCGGGCAGGACCCCATGTGCGCTTCGTGACAATGCCCTGAGGAACTCCGGGTTGTCGTTACGAATCCGAGCCGAAGGTATACTCCTGCCTGCGCGGCCAGGCTACGCGCACCAGGGAACCGAAGCGGATCTTCATCGTCTCAGCCTGAATGATCCCGGGGAAGACCTGCGCGCCTTCTATACTCGGGGTGTCCATGCATCGTTATTACTGGATTCACCACGACACGGGCCACAACGTTACGGTGCACACCGGATCGGCAGAGGAGCCCGTGCCGACGCTCCTGCAGCATGTCACGGATTTGAGCGCGGAGCGGGCGAACCTGCTTCGGCTCGCGGGCGAAATAGCGACAACAAGCCCGTCTGCCGACGTTTTCGCAATTCTCGATCGCCGCGATCTGCGGCGGGCCGGAGAATGGGCGCGTGCGGTCCATGCCTGGCCGGTCGCCCCTGAGACGGCACTGGTTTCGACGACCGCACCGGAATCGGCGGGTCATCGCAAAGGCTATATCGAGGCGATGCTGTTGCTGGCGCTCGCCGAGCGCGCTGCGGCGGTGCGCCTGGTGGTCGAGCACAAGCGAGCTAACGCGACGGCGATTGACATCGCTCCCCTGCTTGCACGGTACGGACTGAAGGATGCCGCTGCCGAACTGCCGGCGGATGGGAGCTTCGCGGCCGAACTGCGGCTGAGTATCCCAGGGCAGTTTCTTGACGTATGGTTCGAGTCTCCGTCTCAGCGCACGAGGAAATTTTTTGCCGTCTACTCGCGGATGTCCATGGCGCTGCAGGACGTGCTTCGGCGCTGGCTGCGGTACGAGTGGCTTTCCGATCTGAGTCGCTTCGCGGATCATATGACAGCGCGGGCGCTGGTGCTCTACTGGCTGAGCCCGCCGCGCAAGGCTGCGTCACACGCGGAGTTCGGCTACGACGTCATGGCCGAGGAGACACTCAACCGGATCTGCAGGCGCGCACCACGCGTCGCAGCGGAGTTTAAAGACATCGCCTCCAGGCTCGAAAGGGCCGGGCTTTGGGCAACGGCTCATTGGTATGGCGGGCCGCTCAGGCACATCGTGGGCGCGGTGCACCGTGAGGCACGATCGCTCCGGCGGCTGCTCGCAGTCGATTCCGGCGTGCTCGATCACCTGATCGGTTTTGGCGTGGCGGCTGTACGCATGCGCCAGCGCCAGCGCGAGGCGGAGCCTGCGCCTCCACACCCGATTGATGTCGCGGCCGACTTTGCTCATGGACTGCGGTCGCACCTGCGCCGTGTGCCGCTGCCGGAATGGAGCCACGATCTCGGGACGCTGGTAATGATTGAAGCGACAAATTCAATGCGCCGTTCGCTGCGTTTGCCACATGGGATCGCGGTGGAACTGCGCGCGTCCGTGCGGGGAGGGCGGGAGGTCGAATTTCGTTCCGAAGCTCTCCGCGACAACGCGAATGATGACGGCTCGACCGGCGGCATTTCGAGTGAGAACCTCACGGAGGCTGACGCACTTCCTTCCTGAGGAGGAAGTTTGCAGGCAATCAGAACCGCCGCGGTTTTGCTTCTGTCCTGCGTAGCGGTGCAGGCGGCAAGTCTGCCGAAACCCACGCAGGCGCCCAACAGGACCGATTCTGCGATCGAGCAGGACCTGCGAGCTCGCCTCGCGCGTTCGAAGATCTCGAAGAACAATTTCCAGGTGAAGGTGCAGAACGGCACGGCAATTCTCACCGGCCGAACGAATATCATTCAGCACAAGGGAGTTGCGACCCGACTTGCAAAGAACGCGGGGGCCCGCCGTGTCGACAATCGCATAGAAATCAACGAGGAGGCGCGGCAGGCGGCAGTCGCGAATCTCGAGAAGGCGCGCCGTCGAGGTGCGCTGAAACGCAGCGAAGTTACTCGCTCGGCGACGCCATAGGACGTACAAGCTTGCTGCTTCAGTATGGCGTGGGGACGCTTTCCCGGCGAAGCACCAGAGCTTCAAAGGGAAAACCCGGGGGTCAGGCCCCCGGGCATGTCCATACATTACGAAGCATTACGAAGCATTACGAAGCATAAGGGGGTGAGCCTTATGCTCTACCTCTGGGTCAGATTCGTTCATGCCCTGCTGGGCAGGTTCGGAGCTGGACTCTGGATCGGTAAGATCCGGTAGCCCAGTCGCCGGTCCGGTGCGTCCCACACCGGGCCGGCTGACCCTAATATACACGAGACCGCGACCGCACAGAAATACCTCTGCTGTCGCGCAGGAATACGCGCGTTCAAAGCTGTTCGCCATGCTACAATCGGCAGCAAATCCCTAATGTTTCGTGTGCCTTGTATGATGTTCGCCCTCGCGGCGGCAACGCTTGCGCAAGCCCCTGCAATCGCTAACAGTCAGGCCGCTGCCGGGAAGGTTCCGCAGGACACGGTGGTGGCGGTGATCAATGCCAAACCCGTCACGGCCGCGGAAGTGGACGCGATTGTCGCTGCTTTTCCAAAAGCTCAGCAGCAGATTTTCCAGCACGAACCAAAGCGCTTTCTGCAGGAGTACGCTCAGATGCAAGTGATCCTGCAAGCGGCTGAGAAGCAGGGCCTCGCCAAACAGACTCCGTACAAGGAGCAGCTCGCGGATCTCGAGCGCCAGTACGAGCAGTTCCGGCGACAGGTTCTCTACAGCGCCGCGTTGAGCGAGGCCGCCAACCGCGTGCCCGTGAGCAACGAGGAGATCGCAAAACGCTATCAGGCCAGCCAGGAGAAGTATCGCGAAGCGAAGGTGAAGCTGATTTATATCCCGTTTACGGCCGGAGCTGTCTCGGTGGCTGACAAAACCGCGCGCAAGCTGCTGACCGAAGCCGAAGCCCGCACGAGAGCCGAAAGCATCGCGCAGCAGGCGAGGTCGGGTGCGGATTTCGTGAAGCTCGTCAGCGAGCACTCAGAAGACGCGGCCAGCGTCGCGCAAAAAGGCGATCTCGGAACGGGTGTCCGGGCGGGCACCGACAAGATCCCCGCGGATATGCGAACGGCGATTCTCGCGTCCAGACAGGGCGACATCGTGGGCCCGGTCCGAAGCGCGAACGGTTTTTACGTTTTCCGTATAGAATCAATTTCCGTGCTGCCGCTCGAACAGGTGCGAGACGACATCTACAAAGAAATTCAGAATGCCGGCATGATGAACTGGCTGGCGGAGATTCGCGGCAGGTCGAGCGTGAAAATTGAGAACGAGGCGTACTTCAGCCGTTAGGTTCACCGGCCCTCCGATACGCATTGCATTCAAGCCCGACCTCACCGCCTGGCGCGGGAAGCTGCTGTCGGGCGATAAGAAAGGCCGCCCGGTGCTGGCGGGTTCGTTTCCGCGCCGGCGCGAGATCGTTCTCGATCGCGATTTACTGGCCAAACCGCGGCAGCTCGCGCGTATCGTTCTGCACGAGGTGTTTCATTTCGTCTGGCCACGGCTGGGCAACCCGGCGCGGCTGGAATGGGAGCGCGTGCTTCAGGACGAGCTGGCATCGCGGGTGGAAGGCGAGGCGGGTTGGTCGTCGGAATGGCGCAAGGCCAGGCTTAGAGCCCGTGACCTCGAGCGAAGGACGCGACGCTGGCGTGAGTACGCGTGTGAGAGCTTCTGCGATACGGCCGCCTGGCTGTTTTCGGGTCCGAAGCGTCATTCCGAAGTAACGCTGCGCCGGTCCGGCCTGCACGGGCGCCGACGCTGGTTTCGAGAGCTGCTCGATCGGCGATCAGGCAGGCTCCCGATATAATCAGATTGATGGCCTTTGCGCGCTCGTTTCTCGTCGCCATGGCTTTGATTTCGAGCGGCTGCACGTCCTCATCAGATCAGGCAAGAGCGGCGCCGGCGAATAAAACTCGCAAAGCGCTCACGGCGGCTCCGGATTTCACGCTCAACGATGTGAACGGTCGTCCGGTCAGGCTCTCGGACTTCCGCGGCAAAGTCGTCCTGCTGAACTTCTGGGCGACATGGTGTGGGCCGTGTAAGGTGGAGATTCCCTGGTTCATCGAGTTCGAGCAGAAGTACAAAGATCGCGGTCTCACCGTCATCGGTGTGGCGATGGATGAAGAGGGCTGGAGCATCGTGAAACCGTACCTTGCGGCCCGGCGTATCAACTACAGAGTTGTCATCGGAACGGAGCAGGTCGGCGCAGCCTATGGGGGAGTCGATTCGCTGCCGACGACCTTCATCATCGACAAGGACGGACGGATCGCCTCGACGCATGTCGGCCTGGTCAGCAAGAGTGATTACGAGAATGAGATTCTTCGCCTCCTCGGCGCGAGCGGCAACGCTTCTGATAAGCCTGCTGTGTATACCCGGCTGGGCACAGCTCAACTCCCTCAGTAGCGTCCTTTCGGTAATTCCGCCCGAGAGGCTGGTCGCCAATCGAAACCAAACGATCACGGCGGAGTTTCGCATTCAGCTCCGCGAGGGCTATCATGTCAACAGCGACAAACCGGCGGACCCGTATCTAATACCGCTGCGCTTCACTTTCCTGCCCGGGCCCGCACAGCTCGTCGAACTGCGTTTTCCGTCTCCCAGGATGGAGAAGTTCGATTTCTCGGCGAAGCAGGTGTCGGTATTTGATGGCGAGTTCAAGGCGATCGGAAAATTCAGAATCGCGGCAGACGCGCCCACGGGGCTCACTAAACTCGCCGGCAAACTGCGATATCAGGCCTGCAGCACGAAGGAGTGCCTGCGGCCGCGCACCCTGGACGTGACGGTCCCGCTCGAAATCCGCTGAAGCGCCTTCTCATTCGACCGGGAGCCATCGGCGACTGCGTCATTTCGCTTCCGGCTCTCGAGTTCCTCCGCGCCGGCTACACGGAAGTCTGGGCGCCCAGCCGCACTCTGCCGCTGATCCGCTTCGCCGATCGCGTGCGATCGCTCGTTGCGACCGGCATCGATCTGGTAGGCATCACCGAACCTGCGCTCGCCGCTTTCATCGAGTTCGACTCGATCACGTCCTGGTACGGGACGAACCGGACCGAGTTCCGAGACGCTGTCGCACACCTGCCGTTCACGTTCTACCCGGCCCTGCCGGACGGCCGCTGCCATGCAGTCGACTTTTTCATGCGCCAGGTCGGCGGGCCGGATGGCGCCGTCCCGCGGATTGAGTGCGCACGTGCCGACGGCGGCTTTGTCGCAGTGCATCCGTTTTCCGGAAGTGAGTCGAAGAACTGGCCGCTCGCGGCTTTCGAGAAGCTCGCGGCGGAGCTGCCGCTCCCGGTGAGCTTCTGTGTGAGCCCGGAACAGCACTACCCGGGTGCGGTGCAGATGGACGATTTGTATCAGCTCGCATGCTGGCTCGCCAGCGCGCGAGTGTATGTGGGCAACGATTCGGGTATCACACACCTCGCCGCGGCCGTTGGCACACCGGTCGTGGCGCTGTTCGGTCCCACCGATCCCGCTGTGTGGGCGCCGCGAAGCGCGGCCGTCATTCGGGGTCAACCGATGTCGGGTATCGGCGTGCAGGCGGTGCGCGATGCCGTCATGGCACAAATCCAAGCCCGCTGACGATAAAGCCAAGCTCGCGATGGTCCCCGGGGACGGAGAAAGTACGGTCTGCCTCGAGCGTCACAACCGAGCCGGAAAGCGGCGGTGTCACCATCACGCTGCCGCGCACGAATGTGAAGCGGTTGCCGTCAATCGTGACAGTGATCTCCTTCACCGCAGCCTGCGGCGGTATGTACCCTCGAATCTCGAATGGACGCGGCTGCGGCGGCGGCCTCAGCAGGAAGACCGCACGCCGGCTTGTCCAGCGCCATCGGCCTTCCTCAAGGTCATAAACACCGCTCACAATGTGCGCCGCCGCATCGCGATGCGACATCGGCAACCACGAGAGTGTCGGTTTGCGTTCGATGACAATTCGGGCGTGCACGCGATCTATCGGGCCGAACACGATATCGAAGGGACGCAAGCCCGCCTGCGCCGTCGAATACGCAGACTTCGCTCCGAGGCCGATCAGCCGCAGCGGAAGCGGCGCGGTGATGTCGCGGTCGAGGAGCGGGGCCAGCGTGCCGCCACCGTGCGTGATCGGAACAGGATAGCCAAGCTCGGTCGACACGATCACGTCGCCGGGGCGCAGTGCTCGGTCCCGCTCGACGGGCATGGCGCCAAGCGACTCCAGATAGTAGCGGAGTCCCCATTCGCCGTTCACCCACACACGGCGGCTTCCGGCGAGACGCATCGCCTCCGCGGCGAATTGCCGGTAGCCGTTCCAGTGGAAGTAATTCACCGTGGCGAGAGCGAGCGCCAGCGCGGCCTGCGCGACGACCCCGCCGATCAGCCACGGCTTCGATACGCGTTGCGACACCAGGAGGCACACGGCGGGTGCAATGGGCAGCAGGTAACGGGCGGAGCCTGCGAAGAAGAGCACGAGTGCGGCCGCGAAGTAGATCCCGATCCACGCGAGCAGGAACACACTGTCACGATTCACCAGTGTTCGCAGCGGAAACAGCGCGCGCAGCAACACGAGGGGATTGACGATCCAGGTCAGGTGCACGGCAAGCGCGGCGGCGTTGCGGAGCTTGTTCGCGATCTGCTGCAGCCCATAGCTCGCCATATAGCCGGCAAGCACCGCCGCGGGCAGCGCGCCGCTGGTCCAGCGCTCATACAGCTGAAAAGCGCCGATCGTAAGGATCGGCGTGAGCGACACAAGCCACGCCTGCCTCGAATCGCGGAGACGCAACCAGCACCAGACCCAGAGAATCGGCGTCGCGACGACCGCCTGATATGCCGCGAGCGAAGCCAGAGCGAGCGCAGCGGCAGCCCACCCGAACCGCCTCGCCAGAAAGAACGCGAAGGCGGCTATCCAGAAGGCCGCAAACGGAACATCGGCTTCGAGCGAATTGCCGTTGACCACGAAGGCTGGCGTAACGCAGAACAGCAGGGTCGCCCACAGCGGACGCGGCGAAAACGCTTGTGCGAGACGCCACATGCCCACAGCAGCAATAAGAGAGAACAGGATGTATACGGCGTGGTAAGGGCCCTCCCGCACATCGCCGAAAATCGCCAGCAGCACGCCCAGGGCCCAGGCGTTCAGCGGCGGATGTGGATGGCCGCGCATATCGACCATCTGCCCGAGATAGAAATACCGCGCGTGGTGCGGGTGCAGCGGATCGACCTGCGCGTGCTGCGCTCCCGCCAGGTAGTAAACGTCATCGCCCTGGATCGCCTGATCAAGAAAAGGGAGGCGCAACAGCAGAACGAACGCGACGATGATCGCGAGTTGCTTCAATCTCCCGACTGGCCGGCGGCTGACTGTGGCGGCTTCCACCGGAGCACCGGCTTTCTCGCCGCGCTGACTTCATCGACGCGGCTCGTGCGCGTCAGATGCGGCGCTTTCAGCACGATCTCCGGATCCTGTTCGACCTCTTCTGCGATCGAGATCAGAGCATCGGCGAACAGATCCAGCTCACGTTTGCTTTCGGTTTCGGTCGGCTCGATCATCAGAGCTCCGTGAACGACCAGCGGAAAGCTGACTGTGTACGGATGAAAGCCGTAGTCGATCAGCCGCTTTGCAATGTCACCGGTCTTTACGCCCCGGCGCGCCTGGCGATCGTCACTGAAGACACACTCGTGCATCGCTGGCGCATCGTACGGCAGATCGTAATACGGCTCGAGCAGCTTTCGCAGATAATTCGCATTCAGGACCGCGTCGATGGTGGCGCGGCGCAGGCCATCGCCTCCATGCGCCATGATGTAGGCGAGCGCGCGAACCAGCACGCCGAAATTGCCATAGAACGCCCGTACGCGCCCGATCGACTTCGGCCGGTCGTAATCATGCGTCCAGCGGTCGTCCACGCGCCGCAGCCGAGGCAGAGGCAGAAATGGTTCGAGCCGCGTCTTAACGGCCACCGGACCGGCGCCTGGACCGCCACCCCCGTGGGGAGTGGAAAACGTCTTGTGCAGATTGAGGTGCATCACATCGACGCCGAAATCGCCGGGCCTGGCGATGCCCACGAGCGCGTTCATGTTCGCGCCGTCCATGTACAGCAGGCTGCCTTTCGCGTGGAGGATATCCGCGATGCGGCTGATGTTGTCCTCGAATATCCCGAGCGTGTTCGGATTCGTGATCATCAGTCCAGCGACGTCTTCGCTGACCGCGGCACAGAGCGCATCGACGTCAAGCAGGCCGCGATCGTTCGACCGGATGTTTTCGACGGCGTAGCCCGCCATCGCGGCAGTGGCGGGGTTCGTGCCGTGGGCCGAATCGGGGATCAGCACCCTTTTCCGCGGATTCCCTTCGGCTTCGAGCGCGGCGCGAATGAGCAGAATACCGGTCATTTCGCCGTGCGCGCCGGCAGCCGGC
>DASSSG010000724.1:0-3009 GCA_035708545.1 Bryobacteraceae bacterium
GTCCGGGCATTCTCGTGCGTCCCCGGCTGCCTGCCGCGAATGGGCCATCCAGGTCGAACTCTACACCTGGTTCGAGTTCCCTCCAATTGGATACGTTCGTCCAAAACAGCCACGCAAATTCAGGATGAGCGTCGGTTTCAATCGAGTATTGGAACTCCCATATGGGCGTACTCATGGATTTGATTTCACCTCCTTCCAAGCGTAAGCTTCCAGAAATGATAAGAACAATGACGGGTAATTCAGGGAGGCTGCAATCTCAGTTCAAGCCCGCTTTGGATGGGCGGCAGTATCGTTGTTAGCGGCGCTTACGCGGAAGCTCACGAGCGCAGCCTCTTCCACCGTTCCGCCTGTACAGTCCGGTTCTCGGAAACTGGGCCGCAGCCAGGTTTTGCCAAGTGTGCCCCGGATTTTCGCGAATCGGACCGGAACCCTCGCAACGATTGCCATCAGACTGCACTCGCTGCCACGTTTTGCTTCCGTTTTGCACCTGCTGCCACTTTATGGTTCGGAGCAGGCTACTCGCACCAAAACCGCGAACAGTGATTACCAAGGCCTTATGCGATTCGCCACTGCCAGTTTATGCTTCCGACACTGCCAGTTTATGGTTCAAGGCACAGCCGGGCAAACGCGCGTTCTGAAGGATGTTGAACGATGGCCTGCCCTCGGCGTCAAGCGCGACGATCTCCCCATCCAGGATGCTGCCGGCCCCACACGCGTTCGCCACCGATGGAAAGCGGGCGTTCTGATTGTTGCCGCGTCGGGAAAGCAGCTTCACGCACTTGTCGTCGCGCAGCGCGAGCGTGCGGTAACCATCCCATTTGATCTCATAGCGCCACGGCTCGCCCTCCGGGAGTTTCGTCGTAAGTATTGCGAGCATGGGCTCGACGAATTCGGTGCTTGCGGGAGGCTGTCGAGTTCCGGAAAAGCACGATTGCTCTGCCATTGCCGGTCGTTTGCATTCGCGATCTGCTCCATCGTGCGGCCGGTGAGCGCAGATTCATCATCGCGTTTCGCCGACACCGGCCGCGCGCTCGCACCCGTCTTAATGAGCGACCAGCGGCGGTCCTCGCGGCCGCCTTCTTTGACGAGCAGCCACTCGCCTTTCAGCTTCCTGCCGGTGAGGTATATCTGCAGGCGGCCTTTATAGTAGTTGCCCTCGATCAGCTCCCACGTGCCGATGTCCCACACCATCACCGTGCCACCGCCGTACTGCCCCTTCGGGATGGTGCCCTCGAAATCCAGATACTCAATCGGGTGATCCTCGGTCGCCTGCGCGAGGCGTTTCTCATCGCGTTTCCAGGGAACGCCCTTCGGCACCGCCCATGACTTGAGCACGTCATGCATCTCGAGACGGAAGTCGTAGTGCAGATGGCTCGCGGCGTGTTTCTGGATCACGAATCGTCTGCGGCCCCCCTGGCGCGAGCGGCGCGGCGGAGCGGGCGCGGGCTCCTCGGTCGCGGAGAAATCGCGCCTGCTGCGGTACTCGCGTAATGATTTCGGCACCGGTTTCCGCGCCCCTGGTGCGAGCTGGTCGATGAATGCTTCCGGCAGCTTCTGTTTGAGCTTCAGAACAGGGGCGAACAGGTCGCCGATTTTCGCGAGGCGGACGAGCGCAGCCTCAGGATTGAAATACAGCGTGCCGGAATCCTTTTCCGCGACTGCTGATTCGAGTTCGTCCCAGGCGACCGGCGCCGAAACGAACGGGTGCTGGCGTTTCGCGCGGAGGGAGTAGACTCCGGCCGTCGTCTTGTGGTCCGCGTTCTGGCTCCAGTCGATGAACACCCTGCGTTTCCGGACCGCTCTGGACATGTCGGACACGATGAGCTGTGGGTGTTCGCGCGCGAGCAGTTCGGCAACGGTACGCGCGAACGGCTGCGTCACCTCGTAAGTGATAGGCGTGTTGAGCGGCACGCAGATCTGAATGCCCTTCGAGCCGGACACTTTGGCAAACGACTTCAGCTTCAGGCGCTCGAGGACATCGCGCAGCAGGAAAGCCACGCGCGCGCAGGTGAGGATATCGGCGCCTTCGCCGGGATCGAGATCGAAGACCATCAGCGTTGGCGTATCGAGCGCCGGGGCGCGGTGCAGGGAAGGATGAATCTCCAGATTGGCGAGATTGGCACACCAGACGAGCGTCGGCAGGTCGTCGATGATGATGTACCGGATGTCCGGTCCGCCGGCGCGGCGCGGGACCGGGTGCGTTCGGACCCACTCGGGAGTCCACGCGGGCGCGTCTTTTTCGTAGAAGTGCTCGCCGCTGACACCCTCGGGATACCGTTTCAGCGTTACCGGCCGGTCCTTCAGATGAGGCAGCAGCCAGCGCGAGACGCGTGCGTAATAGTCGATCACCTGCGCCTTCGTCACGCGCGCAACCGGGTACATCAGCTTATCGGGGTTAGAGATGGTGATCGTGCGGCCGCCTACCTTCAGCTCATGTTTGTTGCCGGAGGCACGGGGCATCGAACTTACAGTAGCCCGCGGCGGGCGCGCCGCGCAGCCTCGTATGCGGGAGCGCAAACCAACGTGCTAGACTGAAATTGTCTTTGCCCGCATCCGCCCGTATCCGCGAGTGCCTTCCGGCCGCCACCTCCCGCTCTTTCAGTTGGGTTCCAGTGCAGTCTGACAAAGACGATTCCAACTCAAAAGGACACCTTGAATGACCAACATCTTTGTCGGAAACCTCAGCTACCAGACAACCCAGGACGAGCTTTACGCCGCGTTTTCGCAGTACGGCGGCGTGGAGCGAGTGAGCATCGTAACGGATCGGGAAACGGGGCAGCCTCGCGGCTTCGGTTTCGTTGAAATGACGGACCGCCGCGAAGCCGAGACGGCAATTTCACAGTTGAACGGCGCCGAACTGAACGGCCGGGCAATGAACGTGAACGAAGCGCGTCCGAAGCCCGCCGGTAGCTTCAGCGGCCGCGGTGGAAACGGCGGCGGCCGCGCCAGGAGCGGCGGCGGTCGTGGTTCGCGCTGGTAAAGACCACAGAGCGGATCGGCTGAGTATCA
>DASSSG010000725.1:0-2433 GCA_035708545.1 Bryobacteraceae bacterium
CCCGGCCTCAGACACATGCCGGCAGCGGTCTGGATCGCCTCATGCCCGGCTCCGCTGATCTGAAAGTAAATCCGATTCTGGCGCTTCAGGAGGATTTCGCGGTCATCGACCCGCCGCGAACAGTACATGATGCGGAAAGCCCGAATGAGCTCATCGCGGCTCAGCTGGGCGCCTGTGAATGCAACCTGCTCAGCGGTTCCGTTCGTGACGGGAGCGGCCATGCGGCGCTTGCCTCCAGATCAAGTTTACCCGAGCCGGCGTCTCCGGCCCGCAACACGCAAACGGCGATATAATTGGGTTTCTGCCCGGTAGTTTCCCTTCCGGCGCTCGCGAAGAGAAGCTTCCCAGAGAACGAACATCGAAGGAGAATCATGGCCGTTACAGGCGCGGGACTCGAAGGCGTCGTCGCTGCGGAATCGAGCATCTGCTTCATAGACGGCGACGCCGGCATCCTCAGCTACCAGGGATTCAATATCCACACACTCGCCGAGAACGCCACATTCGAAGAAGTTATCTTCCTGCTTTGGGAGGGCCGGCTGCCGAAACGCGCCGAGCTCGACCAGCTGAAGGCACGCCTGGTTGAATTCCGGCCGCTGCCGGGGAAGGTCGTCGAATTCCTCCGCTCGGTTCCCGAGGGCATCCCGATGGACGTCCTCCGCACCGCTGTGTCCATGCTTTCGCTGTACGATCCTCTGGCGAAGGACATGACGCCGGAGGCCAACCTCACGAAAGCGCAGAAGCTGATGGCCCAGACTGCGACGATTGTGACCACGTTCCAGCGGCTGCGCACAAATCAGCGTGTCATCGAGGGTGATGCCAGTCTGAGCTTCGCGGCGAACTTCCTGTATACACTCACCGGCAAGCGCCCGGATGACGTCATGGAGCGCACCTTTGACGTGGCGCTCACGTTGCACGCCGATCACGAGCTGAACGCCTCGACCTTCGCAGCGCGCGTCACTGCGGCCACGCTCTCGGACATCTATTCGGCGGTGACATCCGGACTCGGCGCGCTCAAAGGTCCGCTGCACGGGGGCGCCAACGAAGACGTGATCCGCATGCTGCTCTCGGTCGAGGCCGATCCCGAAAAGACCGTGCAACTGGCGCGGGACCGCCTGAGCCGCAAGATGAAAATCCCCGGCTTCGGCCACCGCGTCTACCGTACGGAAGATCCGCGCGCGACGCACCTCCGCCGCTTCTCCGAGGAGGTTGGCCGCCGCACGGGCCACCTCCAGCTTTATCTCGCATCGTCGGAGCTCGAGAAGAATGTAAAGGAGGTCAAGGGTCTGAATCCCAACGTCGATTTCTATTCAGCCTCCACATACTACTCGCTCGGCATCCCAATTGACCTGTTCACACCGATTTTCGCCGTGAGCCGCATGTCCGGGTGGACCGCGCACGTGCTCGAGCAGTATCGCAACAACCGCCTGATCCGTCCGCGCGCCGAATATATCGGAGCATCCGTCGGCCAGAAGTGGGTCGCGACTGAGCAGCGGTAAGCGCGCACCGTGCACGATCTGAATTCGTTCCGCAACAATCTCGACGGAGTAGCCGCGCGTTTGTCTGCGCGCGGCTTTGCACTCGATGTCGAGCAGTTCCGCCAGCTCGACATGCAGCGCCGCGCCGCCGTCACCGAAGCCGAGCAGCTCAAAGCGCAAAAGAACGGCTTAACCGCGGAAATCGGGAAACTTCGCCGCGAGGGCGTCGATACGGCCGAGCGCCAGCAGCAGGTGCGCCACATGGACGATCGGATCGCCGCCCTCGACGAGCGCGTGACGGCTCTCGATGACGAGTTCCGCCAGCTGCTCGGCGGCATCCCCAACCTCCCGCACGAGTCGGTTCCCGAGGGCCAGACCGCCGACGAGAACGTCGAGGTCCGGCGCGTCGGCGAGCCCCGCCGGTTCGATTTCCCGCCGAAGGCCCACTGGGACCTCGGACCCGAGCTGAACATCCTCGATTTCGATCGTGCGGCGAAGATCACCGGCGCGCGTTTTGCGCTCTACACGGGCCCTGGCGCGCGCCTCGAACGCGCGCTCATCAATTTCATGCTCGATGTGCACACTCGCGAGCACGGCTATACGGAAGTTCTCCCGCCGTTCATCGTGAACTCCGCGAGCCTCTATGGCACCGGGCAGCTTCCGAAATTCGCCGCCGATCAGTTCAGGCTCGAGGGGACCGATTACTGGCTGGTCCCCACCGCCGAGGTGCCGGTCACCAATATCTTCCGGGACGAGACCCTCGCGAGCGACCGCCTGCCTCTGAACCTCTGCGCGTATACGCCGTGCTTCCGCAGCGAAGCGGGCTCGTACGGGCGGGACGTACGCGGTATCATCCGCCAGCATCAGTTCCAGAAAGTGGAGTTGGTGAAGTTCACACGCGCCGACCAGAGCTACGCCGAGCTCGAGAAACTCACCTCCGATGCCGAAGACATTCTGC
>DASSSG010000726.1:0-2660 GCA_035708545.1 Bryobacteraceae bacterium
GCGCGCCGCCACCGCGCTCCGACGCCCGACGGCAGCGGCGGCCGACGAACGCGTGGTCCTCGCCCTCGGCAGCGGCGAGATAGCAGTGTTTAGCGGGGCACGCGGTCACCCTGCCGCGGGCTTGCAGCCGGCCCACCCCCGGATCGTTATCGCCAGCCCGTATCTCCCATTCCCGCTCTCGCACGGCGGCGCCGTGCGCATGTACAACCTCATCCGCCGCGCCGCGTCCGAGTTCGATCAGGTGCTCGTGAGCTTCACCGAAGAACTGCGCACACCCCCCGCGGAACTGCTCGAAATCTGCACGGAAATCATTCTTGTCTGCCGCCGGGGAACGCACATTCGCCGCAGCACGAGCCGGCCGGACGTGGTCGAGGAGTTCGCTTCAGCCGCATTCGATGCTGCCCTTCGCTACACCGTTCGCAAATGGCATCCGGCGATCGCTCAGCTCGAGTTCACGCAGATGGCGCAGTACGCGGACGGGTGCCGGCCCGCTCGCACGATTCTTGTCGAACACGACGTGACCGTCGACCTCTATGCGCAGCTGCTCGAGCAGCACCCCGACTGGGAAACACGTCGCCAGTGGCAGCTCTGGCTCGATTTCGAAGAACAAGCGTGGCGGGATGTTGACGCGGTCGTAACCATGTCACGAAAGGATGCGCGCACGGTGCGCAATGCCCGCCGCGTCACGGTGCTCGAAAACGGTGTCGACCTCGAACGTTTCCGGCCCGCGGCGGAGGAGCCCGACCCTGCTCGCCTGCTGTTCATCGGCTCATTTGCGCACCTGCCCAATCTGCTCGCGGTCGAATGGTTCCTCGATAACGTGTGGCTGCGGCTCGTGCATCTCGCGCCGGTGTTCCATATCATCGGCGGACGCGATCATCGCTTCCACTACGACCGCCAGCGGCAGCGCGTACACGTCGATTTCGGGACGCCGGGGCTCGAGGTCGAGGACTTCGTTCCGGATCCCCGGCCGGCCTACCGGCGCGCCACAGTGGTGGTCGCGCCGCTGCTCGCCTCCGCCGGGACCAACATCAAAATCATGGAGGCAATGGCAATGGGCAAGGCGATCGTCAGCACGCCCGGCGGCGTAAACGGCGTTGACGTAGTGCCTGGTGGTGACGTGCTCGTCAGCGGGGACGCCGGTGAACAGGCGCGCATGATCGAACGACTTCTGGAATGCCCGGAGGAGCGTCGCGCACTCGAACGCCGGGCGCGCGCCACTGCGGAACGCCGTTACAGCTGGGATCGCATCGCATCCGAACAGGAACGCCTCTACCGCTCGCTGATTGCCTCTACCCGAAGTTCGTCAGTGCACCGCTTGCTGACGCGCGCGGCTCAGTAACTCCTGCAAAATCAGCACCCCATTCGGAGCCGCGAGCCGTGAGGGAGCGGTTATGACGAACTTCGGCTACAGCCGGCGAGCGGTGATCGCGTAATCGAGCCCGCCAAAGAAACGTTCGCGCACGGCCGGGGGCAGCTCCCGGAGCTCGGGGAAAGCGTCCGCCGCAGGCGCGAGCTGCCGCATCTCGATGCGGCCGAATCCGAATTCCTCGAGGTAAAACGCCGCCAGAGACGGCGGAACGGGCCGCGTGTGCGTCGGATCGATGTAGAAGTGCGTCGCGAAGATCGCGAGACACTCGGGATTCGGTGTCTCGAGCGCGATCACACCGTCGCGCGCGAGTTTCGAACCGCACAGCCGCAGCATTTCGGGAAGCCGCTCCGGCGGCAGATGCTCGATCACCTGCGCGCAGAAGATGCCGTCGAGCGAAGCATCCGCCTGAGCGCGCAGATACTCGAACAGATCCGCGCACTCCACGGTGTGGCCCTTCGCTTTGCAGTACGCGACCGCCTGCTCATCGAGATCGATGCCGTGCGCGCCCGCGCCCGCCTCCCGCATCACATCGAGGAACTCGCCGCGCCCGCACCCGATATCGAGCACGTTGGCCCGGCCTGCGAACAGCGGCACGTACATTCGCTGCCGCTCGCGAATGTCGTCTTCTGTCCCTCGGAATCGCTCCGCAAAATGCGCGTAATCGAAGCCGAGGTTCTGAACCGCGGCAGTAAGAGGGCGGCCGGCCGTTCCAGGTGCGCTCGGCATCGCCGCCATGGCCCGTTGCCGCAGCGTCCGCAGCTCGTTGTGAATCACTCGCTCGTATTCGACGCGTATCCGATCCAGCTCGGACCAAAACCGCTTGTCCCACTCCGCCGCTGCATGCGCCAGCTCGCGCCGAACATTCGCCTCCTGCGCCTGCGCCGTCTCGCGGAAGCTTTTTTCCTGCGCCGCCGACCGCCGCTCGTAACCCGCAGTAGCTTCCCGCAGCTTGTAGTCGTACGCCGCGTTCAGCTCTGCCACACTCCGGAGCAGCTGCACCTCCGCCTGAACGAGCCTGCGTTCCCACTCGTCGCGCCAGCGGACCCACTGCGAGTGCAGGTCGCGCAGTTCTCCGGCATCGTTGCGGGCGGCCGCGACCTCCTGCGCCAGAGCTGCGATCACCCGGTTGCACTCGTTCAGCGCATCGAGCACCGCATCGACGGACCCTACCAGCGCGCGGTTGAACTCCACCTGATCGCGCACAAACCAGCCGAGACCGCGCGCGATGTGCCGCTTCACGGCCTGAATGACGTCATTGACGAACCCTGGGGCCCTCGGATTGACGGTG
>DASSSG010000727.1:0-5542 GCA_035708545.1 Bryobacteraceae bacterium
TGCGCTGAAGAGAGCTTGGCGCGACGCAGTTTGGCGGTCGCTTCCTCCCGCTCCTGAAAGCAGTCGCGGATCATCAGATCCAACGCCTCCCGATCGCTCATTCCCATCATCTGCAGGCGCACGTCGAGAATCGTATTTGCGATCATTCGCAGCTGCTGCTTGAGGAAAGTCAGCCGCAGCTCCGGACTGTGGTCGAGGTATCCCTCATCGAGCATGAGCTCCGTCGCATATACCGCCCAGCCTTCCACATATGGACCGTTTCCGAAAACTGATCGGATAATCCGGCGCAATGGCGGCTGTACGTCGTTCGCGTACTCGAGCTGTACATAGTGCCCGGGAACCGCCTCATGGATCGTGAGCAGCTTCAGGCCGTAGTAGTTGTACTCCCTGAGCCTGGAATCGATGCGGTCCGCCGGCCAGTCCTTCGGTATTGGCGTGATCCAGTAGAACGCGCCGAGCTCGGGTTGCAGCGGCGGCGCGGCGTTGAACCCGCCGACGGCATAAATACCACGCATGAATTCCGGCGTTTCGATTACCTGTAAGTTGTCGCGGGCCGGAAGCGTAAGCAGATTCTTTTCGCGCACGAATGCGCGTGCTTCCTCGAGGTCGCGCCGAGCGTCCGCGAAGTAGGTTTCCGGCGTGGCGTGCCGACCGGAGATGTCCGCGAGCACGGCCGCGACTACTGCGTTCAGTTCGGCTCGCCCGCGCCGCCCCGGCTGGATTCTGTCGTAGATTGGCCGGGCGATCGCGAACATCTCCTCCCGAGCGGTTTGCAGCTGTTTCTCGGCGGCAGCGAGCGCCTGCTCCGGCGTCATGTCCGTCGCCAGCACCAGCCTGAATTTCCGGCCGTATTTGTCGCTGCCCAGCCGCCAGTCATGATCGCGGCGTATGAGCTCGGTATCGAGGTATCGATTGAACTCCCGCAGTGCCGCGAGGGCCGGAGCGGCCGCGCGGTCGTACTCCGCCCGCAGTTCGCCAGGCACACCCGAGCGGAGTTCACCCTCGATCAGGCCGATATTGCCGTCGTTCTCGCTCTTCGCGGTGCGTGTCCAAATCTCCGGCGCCGAAGTCAGGTTTGCACGCGCCTGCCGAAGCAACTCCGGTATCTTCTCCAGCCGCGCGATGATGTGCCGATAACGCGACGCTTTGTCCGAGTACTCGAGCACGAACGGCGTGTAGAGCGCGTTGCCGATCAACTCAACGTACAGAGTCGGATTGTGCCGATAACTCTGGACGGTCTCGAGTTCGAGCAGCGCGAGGGAGATCTGGTCGCTGATGGTGTCGAAGTCAGCTCGATCTCCGGGGCTTAGCTGGCGAACGTCAACCGACCGAGCCAATCGAAGGCGCAGCTCCTGAAGCCAGCGGCGCTGCCGGCCGAGTTCCTCAGGACTGTAATCATCGAGCGCAGCGTCAAGCTCGAGGGTGCCGTGCCTGTGATACCCGACCTGTGTCGCCAGCACCGGCGAGTTCGCAAGCGTGGTATAAACAAACTCCTCGCTGAGCTTCGCAAAACTCTCCCGCTCGGTGTGCGTCAGGGTACAGCCCGCGAGCGTCAGTGCAACCGCCACCCACCCCAGTGCACGCAGCATACGTCCACGATTGTAGCCGTCAACGTCGTGTAACAAACAGGGCGAGTGCGCCGCTTGCGCGCCCTCGCCCCTGACCAGAGCCGATTTACGCTGTTTACTTGCTGCGGGAGCGCGTGCTTTCCTTATCAGCGTCGCGCCCGCCAAAGGTGTCCTTCACGGCTTCGCCAGTCTTCTTTGCCGCACGTTTGGTCTTCTCGACCGCCGCCTGCCCCACGTCTTCAGTCTTGTCGGCAACGGTCTTTGCCGCACCCTTCGTTTTCTGCCAGGCCGACTGACCAGCGTCCTCGGCTTTATCAGCCGCATGCTTCGTCTTGTCTACGGCAGCGTGCCCGGCGTCTTCGGTTTTGTCGGCTGCTGTCTTCGCCGCGCTCTCCGTCTTATCGACGGCAGCCTCGCCGGCATCCTCGGTCTTATCCGCGGCCTCCCGGCTCACATCTTTGGTCTTCTTCACCGCGGATTCGCCAACGTCTTCCGTCTTGTCGACAGCCGTCCGGGCAGTTTTTCTGGTCTTCTTCGCGGCCTTATTACCATGCTCGTAAGTAGCCTGCGCGGCATCTTCGGTCTTGTCCGCGGCGGTTCGCGTTGCGTGCTTCGTCTTATCCACCGCCGCTTGTCCGGTGTCCTCTGTTTTGTCCGCGGCGGAACGTGCCGCATGTTTTGTCTTTGTTGCCGTCTTTTCGGCTGCGGCACGCGTCTTGTCGCCGACACTCTCCTGGCCCACCAGCGGCAGCGTACTCAGCCCAAACAAAAGAGAAGTGCATAGAAGGAAACGCATCATATCGGTGCCCTCTGATTTCAGGACACATTTTCAGTGATTTCCGTTTCACAGCGAGGGGCGTGCCGGCGCAGGGACGCGACTACAGTGCAGTAATGATAATGTGACACGGTGACGCGCCAGACGCTGCTTCAGACCGTCACGGCCGCATCGCCGCCGCTGCGTTCGGGCCCCGCAATCAACTGCCTGGACAACCGAGTGGGATCGGGTTGTCCTCGAGCCGTAGCGAGCCTCGATGAACGTTACGATCCGGCGGCGCGCATGCTCCGCACGCAGCTGGATGCCTCTTATCGCTATCACACGAACCATTTCTGCTGTCGGTTGCGCTGACGCTCGGCGGCTGCGTGTTTGGCGCCGTCTCTGTCGCTTATGATCCCGGGGCCAACCGTGTGCTGATGCTCTTTCCCGGGCTGATGGACCATCCGGGCAAACGCGTTCGCGAGGAAGAAAGCTCAGTGAACAAGGCGCTGCTGGGCCACCGCTCCACGTTTTCGGCGCAGTTAATGACGCACAACACGCGCGTAGCGATATTCACGATTGGCCTCGGCATCAGCTGGTGGCATCGGTTCAGCGCTGTTGTTGTTCTACAACGGCATCATCCTCGGTGCTGTTGCGCTCGATTATGCTCGCGCGGGTCACGCCGCTTTTCTCGCGGGGTGGCTGATGCCGCACGGCGTGATCGAGATCCGGCCATTCTCATCGCCGGACAGGCGGCAGGATCGTTCACAACTTGCTGGCGCGAGCCGCTCGGAAACCGAGCCACGACAGTGCGGGAATGGTAAAGGTACTTGCGAGACGGCAGACTACTGATTCGTGCGCGGCCGCTCGTACGGCTGCTTCAGGTACTTCGCGACCTCTTCCTGCGCGTTCTGCGAGTTGTCTTTGGTGCGCTGCGCCAGCTGATACTCGTTGACCGCACGCTCGCGCTGGCCGGTAACGTCGAAGATCTTACCGAGGTTAATATGCGCCCAAACCTCGGTCCACTTCGGTTCGAGATCGCCGTTCAGCGCCTCGCGGAACTCGTTGGCCGCGGACTGGTAATTACCCTGCAGCATAAAAACCTCGGCTACGCGGTAATGCGCGACCGAACTGTTGCGGTTCACATCGAGAGCCTTCTGATACTCCCTGAGGGCTTCGGTAAAATCGCCGACCTCGGCAAACTGCTCGCCGCGCCGGATCGCAACCGCGACCCGCACCTGCGGGTTGTACTTCAGCACTTTGTTATTCGGGTCCACGAGGACATTCCGGGGCTTGCCGAACGTCTCGACGACGAACTCGGACGAAGTGCCAACCACCTCGATGCGCTTGTCCTCGGGATTGCCCTCGGTCTCGATTCGCAGCTCCACCGGCATGCGGAAGGTATCCAGATCCTGCGAGATCTTCCCCATCGCGCGGAAACCCTTCTGCGTGCGGAAGGTGGTGAACTCGAGCCTGAACTCGGGCGCGCCGGTCGACTCGATCCACTGCATAAAGAAGTACTGCAGATTCTGCCCCGAAACCGCCTCCGCGACCTTGCGGAACTCTTCGGTGTTCAGCGATTTCCAGTTGTATCGATCACTGAATGCGCGCAGCACCCTGCGGAACGGCTCATCGCCGATCACACCACGCAGCATATGGATCACAGCGGCGCCTTTCGCCGCGGTTGCAGCCCAATACTCGGGCGAGTAGTCCTCGAGACGCGCTGACTGGATCAGTGGCGGCTCTCCAACCGTCAGTGCTTCGACATACGTATCGCGCACCTCGGTCTCGAGCGCCCCCACGCCGTGGTTCTGCTCGATCCAGAGGAACTCGGCATACCTGGCGTTGCCGTTCGTGATCCACAGATGATTGCGCGTCGCCGGAGACAGGAGAACGCCCCACCACTGCCGCGCGATCTGGTTTGCCAGCGCGCGAGCATTCACCTGCCGCCCGATCGTGCGCGGCGACAGGAACAGAATGCCGGGCGCCGAATATCCGTTCGGCGTACCAGCCTCCGTCTCGACGAGTGTAAGGTTTGCGTGTGGAGCGAGACCGTAGACGCCTGTGAAGAAAGCGACCATTTTGCCGGTCTCTTCCCCATACGCGGCAGCCATGTCCTTGTGCTCAGTAAAATACAGCGTCGTCGTAAGTCCCTGCGACGGCACCCGCTGGCCTTCGCCGCGGACTACCGCGATGCTCGCGGGAAACGAAGGCTGGTTGTAACGGAAACGATAGGTCGAGCCGCCGCCCGCGGCCTGGTCCCCGCGTTCTTCCACGCCCGGCGCGATCACGCGAAAGCCCTGCGGCACGGTTATGCGCATCTCCGCCGTGAAGCGATCGGTCGTGTATTCGTTCACGGGAATCCATCGCGAGGGATACATCAGGTATGCCAGCTCGGGTTTGATGGCGGCGAATTTGATGCCGTAAACGGGTGACTCCTCGTTGCCGGTGAGCTTGCCGTCATAGGTAAACGCGACCGTATTCGGCTTGCCCTTCGGCAGCATCTCGGGGAACCGCAGCTGGATCGTGAAGTTCTGCTGCACGCGCGACGCGGGCACCTGCCGGTTCGCCCCGTCGACTACGCGTGCCACGTTCAGAGCGTTATTCAAATCGAACCCGGCGGACTCCACGTTGTCCAAAGGCGTGAATCGTACCAGGACATTGGCGCGCAGCGTCTGCGCGGCGGGATCGATCTGTGCATCGACGACGTAATGCTCGACGTCAATGCGCGGCCGGCTCGTCGTCTGCGGCTGCGCGGCGATGGGCAACAGCGCGGAGGCGAACAAGACAGCCGCCGCTCTCGTCCAGCGATTGCAATTCATTTTCTTTGTTACCTGTTCTTATATACGACTTCGGCGACGATGTCCGCGGCTCGTTCAATCGGGTCTTCGGGTGTTGTCAGCTTCGCGGCCACTTCGGCCAACTCGCGCTTCATCGTCTCGCGCGCCTTAGCGTCCGTCAACAGTATCTCCACCTCGGTGGCGAGCCCTTCGCCCGTCATCTTGTCCTGCATCAGCTCAGGCACAATCTGCCGCCCGGCGATCAGGTTGACCATAGTCAGAAACGGAACACGAACGAAACGCCGGCCGAACATCCAGCTCAGCGGATGCACGCGATAGCAGGTCACCATCGGCGTGCCGAGCAACGCGGCCTCTACCGTCACCGTGCCCGATGCGGCGATCGCCACGTCGGCATGGGCAATGGCGTCGCGGGTTTCCCC
>DASSSG010000728.1:0-6216 GCA_035708545.1 Bryobacteraceae bacterium
CGTGGGACCGAAGTTGAAACTCATCCGGCTGTAGTTGTTTACGATGTTGACGATACGGCCTTCGCCGTCGAGCGTGCGCGCGGCGGCATTCGGCGCGTAGCACTCAGCCGTGATGCGCTCATTCCAGTCGTGGTAGGGGTAAGCGGAGTCCTGAAGCTCGATGGCCTCGAGCCAGGGGTTCTCGCGGGGGGGCTGGTAGAAATGCCCGTGGACACAGAGATACTTCATTCCGCCACCGCTCCGAGTGTGTCGAAGAACTCGGGGAACGACACGGCGGCGGCATCGGCATCGCGGATGGTGGTTTCACCGCCGGCGGCGAGAGCGGCAACTGCAAACGCCATAGCGATGCGGTGATCTCCGAACGAATCCACCTGCGCGCCGGCGAAGTTCTGCTGTCCGGGGATGTGGAAACCGTCGGGAGCCACCGCCACAGACACGCCCATGCGCCGAAAGTTATCAGCGAGCGCGGCAATGCGGTCGGTTTCTTTGACGCGCAGCTCCGCAGCATCGCGGACCGTGAGACCTTCGGCGCTGGCGGCGCCCAGCACGGCCAGCACGGGAATCTCGTCGATGAGAGCGGCGGTAAGCGCTCCTTCAATGACCCCGCCACGAAAGCCGCCATGGCGGATTTCCAGCGTGCCGATCAGCTCGCCCGCGGCCTGCGTGATGCCTGCAATGCGAATCCGGGCGCCTGACATGGCAAGAAAATCGACGAGGGACGCTCGCGTGGGATTCAGGCCGACGCCTTCAATGAGCAGCTCAGAGCCGGGGAGCAGCAGCGCGGCCACGATGAAGAAGGCCGCCGAGGAGAGATCGCCGGGTATCAGCAGCTCGCGCCCGGTCAGACGCGGATTGCCGTTCACGGTGATAATTCCGCGGCGGACCGCAATCTCCGCCCCGAATTCGCGCAGCGCCAGTTCCGTGTGATCGCGAGTGCGGATCGGTTCTCGCACGGTAGTCTCGCCGTCAGCAAACAGGCCGGCAAAGAGGATACTGGTCTTCACCTGCGCGCTGGGAACAGGGAGCGAGTAGTCGATGGCCCGCAGCGGCGCGCCGGCGATATCGAGCGGAGGGTACTTGCCCTCCCGCGCGCTGATCGAGGCTCCCATGCGGGACAGCGGTTCGATGATGCGGGCCATAGGCCGCCGCGACAGCGACTGATCTCCCCCTATGCGGGAGCGAAACGGCTGCGCGGCGAGAATTCCGGTCAGCATGCGGATCGTCGATCCGGAATTGCCGGCATCGAGCTCGGAGGCCGGCGCGACCAGCCCGTGAAGGCCACGGCCATCGACCTGGACCGCGCCGTCGGCGCAGCTGACGGGCACGCCGAGCGCACGGACGCACCCGAGTGTTGACTGGCAATCGGCGCCGGATGAGTAGTTGTACAGTTTCGAGCCGCCGTCGGCGATCGCGGCCAGCATCGCGTAGCGATGCGAGATGGACTTGTCGCCGGGCAGACGAACACTGCCGGCTACGCGGCGCACAGGCGAGATTCGTTTGTCCATCGAACGGCTATTCGATCGTGAACGGTCCGGCGTTGATGGCTTTCAGGTACCGTCCGGAGCCGTCTTCAAAACTGAAGCGAATCGTGACGGCGCGAACCGGATCGGGGACTCGGGCGTGCAGCTCGGCCTCGGCGCCGGGTTCGAGGATGGGTTCCTCAATCTCCGCGCGCCTGGTCGTAATCACCTGATCGTCAGGGGACCGAAATTCGATAAACGCGATCAGCTTCTTCGCCGCGCGCTCCCCTGCGTTCCTGAGCCGGCCGTCAATGTTGACGTGTTGCCCCTCGCGGCGGACGCTGACGTCCGACAGCTCGATTTCAGCGGGTTTGGGCTGCGGCTTTCGCTGTGCGGCCGCGAGCCCGGCAAGTATAAGCATCAGGAAGAAGACCCGTCGTTGCATTGTGTGTCTATTCGAGCATGATACCGGAGTACCCGCGACCGCTCTCGCGCAGCAGCGGCAGATGCGGCGGGGCGTCGCGTCCTGCGCGCGTACGAGCGCGGACGAACAGCACGCCGGCCCGGCGCGCGCGTCAGGCGCGGGGCGACAGCATCTCCCTGAACAGTCCACCGAGTCTGATGGAGTCCTCGAGCAGAAGCGGCTTTCGGACGTAGCGCGTTGCTCCGAGGGCGGCGGCCTCCTGCCGATCCTTGTGTGCACTGGACGAAGTGAGGACGACGACCGGCACGCTGCCACAAACAGTGCTCGCGCGAACGCGCTCGAGCACGTCGTGTCCCGATCTTCTCGGCAGATTCAGGTCGAGAATGACCAGGTCGGGACAACGCCGCGGCGCCGCGTCAACGTCGTCGAAAAACCGTACGGCTTTCTCTCCATCGCTGATTACGTTCAGATCGCATTCCACGCCGTGCTCGGTCAGGGCTTCGCGCACGAGCCCCACATCGCCGGGATTGTCTTCGATGAGCAGTATGCAGGCCGGTCCTGCGGCGGCGCGGCGTTCAGTCGTTCCTGCCGGGCGGGGCGGTGAAGAAGAATATCGAGCCTCGTCCGAGCTCAGATTCCACCCAGATGTGGCCTCCCGCCCCGTTGATGATGCGCTGGCAGATCGCAAGACCGATGCCGGTGCCGGGATACTCGGCAATACTGTGAAGACGTTTGAACATCCCAAAGATGCGCTCCTTGTATTTCGGATCGATGCCGATGCCATTGTCGCGAACGGAGAACAGCCATCGCCCGTCCTTCCGTTCGGCGCCTACATGAACTTGCGGCGCCTCCTCACCACGGTACTTGATCGCATTGGAGATCAGATTCTGAAAGACCTGTTGCAGCTGAAACTGGTGCATGCGGACAGTGGGGAGCCGGGTATGTGTAATCGAGGCCCCGCTGCCGGCGATGCTCTGCTGGAGGTTGGAGATGGCGTGCCGGAGGGCCTCGTTCGCGTCGGCGTCCGACTCGGGCTGCTCAAAGAAGGTAGAGGCCTGCGTGTAGGCCAGCAGATCATGGATGAGCTGCTGCATGCGCTGGACGCCTTCCACGATATACCGGAAGTATTCGTCGCTCGTGTCGTCCAGGCTGCCGCCGAATTTCCGCTTCAGCATGGCAGTATAGGCGGCGATCATGCGCAGCGGTTCCTGCAGATCGTGCGACGCGGAGTATGCAAACTGCTCGAGATCGGCGTTCGCCCGCGTCAGCGCGGCATTGCTTTCCCGGAGCGCCTGCACGGTCCGCCCGCGCTCGGTGATATCACGCGCAATTTTCGAGGCGCCAATGATCTCTCCGGAAGCATCGCGGATGGGCGAGACGGTAAGTGAGATCGCGAGTACTCTGCCGTCCTTCGTCCGTCTCCTGGTTTCGTAGTGATCGACGCGTTCGCCCCGCCGGATCCGATCGAGAATATTCGGCATTTCATCCATGCGCTCGGGCACGGCGAGAGTCGCCACCGGTTTGCCTATGATCTCCTCGGCCGTATAGCCGAAGATGCGTTCCGCGCCGCTGTTCCAGCTGCGGATGATGCCGTTCAGGTCCTTGCTGATAATCGCATCATCGGACGACTCAACGATCGCGGCGAGACGTTCCTGAAGCTCAGTTGCGCGCTTCTGCTCAGTAATATCTCGCGTAAAGCAGCGGGTGTGAATGAACTGCCCGTTCTCCGAGTACACGTTGAAGGTCATCGCAACGTATCGGATGGAACCGTCGCGAGCCCGGAGGCGTGCCTCGCAGCGTGTGATTTCCTCTCTTCTCTTCAGGCGTTCGAGTATGTCGGTTATGACCGCGGCGTCTGCATGGAATTCGCGAACATTGTGGCCGATGTATTCATCGCGTGTATAACCAAGCATGTTCAGCTCAGCATCATTGGCTCGGAGAATGGTCCCATCCTCGGCTACCCAGTGGAGACCGATGGCGGCATTTTCCACAAAATCGGCGAGTTCCTTCTCGCGTTGCCGGAGCTCGGTCTCAACACGCCTGCGAGAACTGATGTCGCGGCAGCAGATGGCTATACCCGGTCCGCATGGAAACGCGCGGATTTCCGCCCACATACCGCGGGCACCTTCCGCGTCACAGCGGTGTTCGATGCACACGATCACGCGGTCCTGCATGGCTCGCCGAAGCTCGCGCTCGACGCCGGTACCGATTGATTCGGGCCATGCCTCCCAGTGGCCGCGGCCCACCAGGTGTCCCGGGCTTTTGCGGTATATGCGTGTAGCTTCAGCGCTCGCATAGACGATGCGCCAGCGCGCATCAACCACGATCAGTCCGTCGGGGAGACTCGAGACGATTTCCGCCGCCGTGATGTCCGACGGCAATCCGTTCGCAGAAGCAGAACGCGAGTCCGGTGAGGTACGGGCGTCCGCCGCCAGATTATCGGCGTCCCGCGATGACGGTTGCGCGGGTCCGGTTTGCCGCTTGCGACGTTTCTCCATACAGCCTGTTGCCGCTCAGATACGGCGTGACTCCAAAGCTCAGTTTCACCTGAGTATTCGGGCTCGATGCGCACACCCGAGCGCCGGGCAGAAGCCGCGCGGAGCGCCAACGCCGCGAGTTAAAACTCGCGGCGCGGACTTCTGACTCACTATTCTTGCACGAGGGTGCAGGCGGGCCGGGGCGTTAGCCGGCACACACGGGCTCGGACTTTACCTGCGGATTCAGGCTTAGTGGCTCAATTACATGGACGTCAGTAGTACCAACAGGGACCATTTCGCGGGAGCGAAGCAGACCGCGTTCAGATAGAATCGTCGGTTGCAGCCCGTCGCCAGTACAGCCATGAACTCCGCTGGTTGGGTGAAGGACAAAGGTGTCCTCATCACCGGCGCAGGCCGGGGAATCGGCAAGCGGCTGGCGATCGGGTTCGCACAGCACAGCGCCCGCGTGGCCCTGCTGGCGCGGAGCAAAGCTGAGCTGGATCTTACGAATCTGGAGATCGAACACGCGGGAGGGAGCTCGCTGCGCCTGCGCGCGAACGTGTGCGACCTGGAGCAGCTCACGGCTGCGGTGGGCCGCATGCGGACTCACTACGGCCGTATTGACATTCTGGTCTGCTCTGCCGCTATCCCGGGCCCGATCGGTCCTTTTCTCGAAACGCCCGCGCACGCCTGGGCAGAGGCCATCGAAACGAACCTCCTGGGGGTTGTAAACGCGTGTCGCGCGGTGCTGCCGTACATGACCGAGAAGCGATCGGGGAAGATCATCGTGCTGGTCGGGCGGGGCGCCGCGGATCCACGCCCGAACTTCAGCGCGTACGCGGTGTCAAAGGCGGCCGTGGTGAGGTTCGTGGAGACGCTCGCCGAAGAAGTTCAGGATTACAACATTCAGGTGAACGCCATGTCACCCGGCGGCACATACACGCACATGACCGACGAGATTCTGCGTGCCGGTGGCAAGGCGGGCTGGAAGGAGCAGCAGCGTGCGCTGGAGCTGCGGCTGACGGGCGGCGAGCCTCCGGAGAAGCAGCTTCAGCTGGCACTGTTTCTGGCGAGCGAGGCGGCGAACCACATCAGCGGGCGCCTCATTCACGTCAGCGACGACTGGCGGCGCCTGGCGCACACGACTCCCAGCCGCGATCTGTATACCTTACGGCGCGTGCAGAAGGGCTGAGCGCGACCGACATCGCATAACGGGTGAGCCCGCCGGATCCTCGGGCGGCGCCAGTTCCCGCGGGCGTCGCGGCCGCTCGCGCGAGTTCGGCGCCGCGCCGAGCGGCGCCGCCAAACAGTGACAATGAGATGACCACCCATGCGACGAGCACGCGCAACACGCGCTTACCCTATCGCGACACTCGCGGGGCTGCTGGTCTCGACCCTCGCGATTCAGGCTCAGGAGACATACACGCTCGAGCGCGCCGTGCGCGAGGCGGCGAGCTTTCCTTCCATCCGCGCGCGCAGGGAACGAGTGAACGCCGCCGCGGCCGCGATTACCCTGGCGCGGACGGCGTATCTGCCACGCGTGGATTTGATCGCGCAGGCGAACCGGGCCACGCGCAACAACATCTTCGGCATGACACTGCCGCAGAGCGTGTTGCCGGCGATTTCCGGCCCTCCGCTGATGGCGAACAGCATGACGAGCGTATGGGGCAGTGCCACCGGGTTCCTGGTCTCATGGGAACCATTCGATTTCGGCCGGCGGCGCGCCGACATCGAACGCGCCGAGGCCGAGCGACGCCGAGCTGACGCGACAGTTCGCCGCACACAGCTGGATGTGGCCGCGGAAACCGCGGACGCCTACCTGACTTGGCTTGCGGCCGAGCAGACGATCCGCGCG
>DASSSG010000729.1:0-2498 GCA_035708545.1 Bryobacteraceae bacterium
CGGTAACAAGGGCACCTGGTTCTTCGCCGCGGCCGAGAACAGCCGCGAGCTGAATCCGGCCATCTACATTCCGGGCCAGTCGACAATCCCGAATACCCAGGCTCGCCGGCGGTATCAGTCGTTCAGTAACATCGGCTTCTACGAATCGGGTAACAACACGAATTACCACTCGCTGGTCCTGAATCTCGAAAAACGATTCAGCCGCGGACTCAGCGTGCTGGCGAATTACACCTGGTCGAAGAAGATGGACGACTATGGCTGGACCAACCCATACGACCGCCGGTTTGATTATGCCCTCTCCCGCGAGGACGTGCCGCACAACCTGAAGTTCTCCAATGTCTGGGAAATCCCCGGCATGAACCTGCCGCGAGGTTTGTCCGCGCTGCTGAATGGCTGGGCTCTCAACTCGCTCGTGACGTGGCAGAGCGGATTCCCGTTCAGTGTGACCGCCGGACGCGACAATTCGCTCAGGGGCGTGAATCGCGACCGCGCCGATTACATCGGCGGTGGCGACCCCAACCTCGGCTCCGGGCGTTCACACGGGGAGATGGTCGCTCGCTTCTTCGATACTTCGAGATTTGTCCAGAATGCCACCGGCACGTTCGGCAACTCCGGCAGAAACATCCTTCGGGGCCCGCGCTATTTCAACACCGACGTTGGACTGCTGAAGAACAACCGCGTCGCCGAACAGCTGAATCTGCAGTTCCGCGCCGAATTCTTCAACATCTTCAACAACGTCAATTTCAATCTCCCCGGCTCCAACCTGTCGGCGACCGCGCAGTACGGGCGGATCACATCGGCGCTGGATCCGAGAATCCTGCAGTTCGGTCTGAAGCTGTTGTTCTGATATGAGAGGACCTGTCAGCGCGGCAGTCCGTTGCTGAGCCGCAATCGGGCGGCCGGTCCGGCGCTTCCGATTCGCGCGCGCAGCGGTATCAGTTGCCGGCTGCCGGTGCAGCCAGCAGCAGCCAGCGGCCGGCAAGCTCCCATTGTCTGGCGAACTTTTCCTGCCGCATACGAGTGGCTTTCCGGCGAGTAGGATCGTTCAGCCAAACCTGGTTACCCTCCACTCCCACAACCACCGCAAAGTGCATGCCGCCCTCGCGCCGCCTCTTCAGGCCGACAATCAGCGGCCGGCCCCTGGCCACATTGCGCTCGACGTCCGCCCAGTTCCCGCGCAGGGTGAACGCGCGCAGTCCGGCTTCTTCCAGGTAATTCCTCATATCGCTGAGCAAAATGCCGCGATCGTCCCCGCGATACAGGCGCTGATAAACGCGCTCGGGCGTTTCCGCCTGCAGCCCCGGCGCGTCATGCTGCCAGAAGTGCACGACCATGGCGACGCTCGCAGCCCCGCAGCCATTCTTCTGCTGGCCAAAGAACGGGACTGCAAGCGCCGGCCCTGTGCCCGCGCGCGCGACACTCGCGCATCCGGCGACCACCAGGACAACGCAGGCAACGCCGTGCCCGCTCATTTCAGCACGAGCACGAGCACCGCAGCCGCGAGCGCGATTACGATGTAGGTGAGTTGCTGGTTGGTCAGCGCGCCGCCGGCGACGTCCCGTCCGGGCGTCTCGGCACGTCGCGACAGCTCCGCCAGATCCTCATTCGTCAACAATTCAGGTTTGCCGCGTTCCGCCGAAAGAGGTGCGGCTTGCCTGTCGACCCCAACGTCTGCTGCAATCGGACGCGAGCTCTCGTCGGCCGCCCGCGCGGGAGTGCTGAGCAGCGCCACGAGCAGGAGAAAGTTTGAAATTTTCATGCCTTTTTCTGCAATGATCGTCCGCGATAGACGAAAACCGCGTCCCGTCATTACTGTACAAGACCGGCCAGATGCGCGTTTTCCCGCTCATGTACGCGTGAACTTCGGGACCTGAACTGCCGCTTGACTCCGGTAAAGCGTGCTTTCTGATGGGGCAGCATCCAGGCAGCCGGTCTGACCTGCTGCCGTCCTGCTACGGCGGCGGCACCCCGGCCGTAGTCACTCCGAGGCCGAACTCGCAGTCACCGGATCCACGCCGGCTCGGTCTCTATCGTCAATCTCCTGCCACCATCTTCCACGCGGCAGGCTTGCCCAGCCTGAAGCGCACTTCGTACTTCCTTCCATCGCGGAACACGATGCGCGCCGCTGCGGGATCGCCGTCGAGAGGTTCCAGTGCAAGCAGCGGATCGCTCGCTCCCGCCGGCGCGGGCGCCATCGCATAAAGCACGTGCGTTGTCTTCCCGCGAGCACGATAAATAGCCACCGGAGCCGGTCGCACCGCGCTCATGCCGTTAGTGAGCCAACCTTGCACGGGGTCCTGCTGGCCTTCGATGATCTTGACGCTCAACCCTGCATCCGGCCGGGCCAGCACGGTCAGGTTCGCCTCGCCTGCGTTTTGTGTCCGCACCCGTAAGCCGTCCGTCTTCGCCGGGCAATCAAAATGGAACAGCGGTTCATACGTGTGCTCTTCGCCGTCAACGGCAGTCATGCGGTCCAGCATCACCCAGAAATCCGGTTT
>DASSSG010000730.1:0-6027 GCA_035708545.1 Bryobacteraceae bacterium
GCTGGTGCTTACGAGTCCCGTCATCGCACGGGACGGCACCTTCGCTTACAACGACACCGCGCTTGCAGCGCTGATTTTCGGGATGTTCCTGGTGCTCGAGATCTGGCGCGCTGAGCGGCAGACTGAGCTTCTCATATGCGGCGGCCTGTTAGCCGGGCTCGCATTTGCTGTTAAGTATACGGGTGCTCTGGCGATCGCGTGGGCGATTACGACAGTACTGCTTGCGTCGAGGCGTGCGAGACCCGCTCTCATTGTGGCGGGCGCGGCAGCGCTGGTCGCCTCTCCATGGCTCATCAGGAACGCCGTGTATACGGGTAATCCGGTCGCGCCATTCTTCAACCGCTGGTTCCCGAATCCGTATTTCTATGCGGACTGGGAGCGAAATTACCTCGAACACCTGCGCAACTTCGGCGGTCTGACGGGCCGCGAGGTCGTGACGGAACCGCTGGTTCGCGGTGAGCGCGCACAGGGTCTGGCCGGCCCTCTGTTTCTGCTTGCACCGATCGGTTTGTGGGCGCTGCGCCACGCGGCCGGCAGGTGGTTGGCAGCTGCCGGCGTCGTGTTTGCGCTTCCATTCACACAAAACATGGGAACGCGATTCCTGATTCCGGCGCTGCCTTTCTGGGCGTTGTGCACAGGCGTGGCACTCGCAAATGCCCGAGGGGCGCTCGCCCTGCTGACGGTCTTGCAGGCAGTCGCCTCCTGGCCGGCTTTTACGGGATATTACTGCGGCGAGGCGGCGTGGCGGCTGGAGCCGCAGCTGCCGTTTGATGCGACATTGCGGAACATTCCGGAAGATCGGTATCTCGCCGAGACCGAACCACAATACATCGCCGCCCGGATGCTCGAGGAGCTCGTCCCGGCCGGTGGCCGCGTCTTCGCTTTCTCACCGGTTGCAGAGGCGTACACGACCCGGCGCGTCGTCGTGGGCTACCAGTCGGCGTTTGCGGTGAGGATACGCGAGATGCTCTGGGCGGCGACCATCCCCGAGTTGCACCAGCTGCGCGTTCAGGAGTTTCGGTTCCCCGCCCGTGTGCTCGACAGAATGCGGCTGATCCAGACCGCCACGCATCCGAGAGAAACGTGGAGTGTCAGCGAGCTGCGCGTGTTCAGCCGCGATCGTGAACTGCCGCGCGACACACGCTGGCGCCTGCGTGCAAATCCGAATCCATGGGAGGTCCAGCGTGCCTTCGACAACAGCGAACTCACACGATGGGTCAGCCACACGCCTTTACGTCCGGGCTGTTTCGTGGAGGTCAGCTTCGGCAGGCCAGAGTCCATCGACCGGGTTGTTGTGGAATCCACGCGTGATCAGTACCAGGCGAAACTCGCGCTCGAGACTGCCGGGGAAGGCGGTCCCTGGGTCGGCATCGGCCGGGAGGCCATCGAAATTCCCCGCTCGGCCATGGTTCGCTCTGTGCGGCGTGCTGCCGTCGAGGAGGTGAAGCGCGAAGGCATAACACATCTGCTCATCGAGACGAGTGATTTCAAAGCAGAGGACTTCCATATGCGTACCGCGAACTGGGGAATCGAGCTCGTGGGGGAGCGCGGGAATGCGCGGCTGTATAAGCTGAAGTAGCCGCATATGGGCTTTTACCTCGGCATTGACGGCGGGCAATCGAGCACGACCGCGATGATTGGCGATGCGGCGGGTCGCGTCATCGGGTTCGGCAGCGGGGGGCCGTGCAATCACGTGCGTGCCGCCGAGGGACGGACGAAATTCCTGAAAGCGATTGGCGCATGCGTAAACGCCGCGTGCGCGGAAGCCGGGGTCAACGCTGCGGAGATCCGTTTCGAATGCGTCTGTGCGGGCTTCAGCGGCGGTCCAGCGGACAAACGGGAGCTCCTGGGCGAGTTGTTGCAGCCGAAACGGATTGAAGTTACCGACGACGCCGTGATAGCGCTTGCCGGCGCCAACGCCGGTGAACCGGCGGTCGTTACGATTGCGGGCACGGGCTCGATCTCGCTCGGCCGCAACCGGCAGGGCCGGCTCGCACGCGCCGGTGGCTGGGGTTACCTTTTCGGCGACGAAGGCGGCGGATTCGACATCACGCGGCAGGCGCTGCGCGCCGCTCTGCGTCACGAGGAGGGTTGGGGACCCGAGACCCGCCTTCGCGATACCCTGCTGGGCGAAACCGGATGCGCGGACGTCAATGATCTGATGCACCGGATGTATACGACGGAGTTTCCGCGGCCTCGGATCGCAGCCATGGCCCGCCTCGTCGATGATGCCGCCATGGCCGGGGACGTGATCGCGCGCAGCATCCTGCTCAACGCAGCGCAGGAACTCGCCACCTACACCGCGGCTGTGCGCGTGCAAATCTTCGAGGCCGGCGAGCCGGTATTTGTCGCCTGCATCGGCGGTGTGTTTCGCAGCGCGCTGTTGCTGGAGAGATTTCGGATGCTGGTCGAGCTCGAGGAAGGCAGCAGCGTCGGCCGGCCGAGATACGGGCCGGCCGCGGGTGCGCTGATCGAGGCGTACCGTGCGGCCGGCCTGAACGTGGATATTACCGGTGTCCCAGAGCGCGAAAAGTAAACAGGTGCCGGTACGCGTAAATCGGCGCAGCGGCACCCCAGAGGAACAGGAACGTAAATATCCAGCCGACCACAAGAGTCAGGTACTGGTTCGTGAGAATGCCCGGCATCGGGGTGAGTCCGATAACGAGCGCCAGCACAAGGCTGAGCAAATGCCAGTACCAGTGTTTTGCACCGAAGTGCCACAGGAGGTACAGCGAAAGCAGCGTCGCTGATCCGTAGCACGACGCGACCAGAAGTGGAGACATGGCCACCTCCTGCCCGTGCGCTTTGATCGTATCACCTGCGCACGTCCACTGAGGCACCGGTAACCCAGTGTTCAGTCCAGATGAAACACTTCGGTGAGCGGACGGATCTGTTCGTCGGGCGCAAGCCCGGCCGCGTCCTCAAAGAACTCTTTCATCTCTGACTGCCAGCGGCGGTTCACGTCGGTCTTCGCCATCTCGGCCAGCGCGCGGCTGAAGTCGGGCGTCTCGAGATAGCCGATGAGCAGACCATCCTCGCGCACGAACAGCGAGTAATTGTGCCAGCCGGCACTACGCAGCGCTTCGAGCATCTCCGGCCAGACGGCGCTATGCCGACGCTTGTACTCCTCCAGCCGGTCCCGTTTGACCTGCAGGCAGAAACAGACGCGCTTGCGCAATCAGGCCCCCGAGCTCAGATGTCGGCTGAAAAACGCGATCGTCTTCGCCCACGCATCGCACGCTGCCCCCGGATCGTATCGCGCGCCGGTGTCGTTGTGGAACGCGTGATTCGTGTTCTCGTACACATGAATCCCGAACGTCTTTCGCTGGTCCGTGAGCGTGGTGAAAATCGCAGGCAGCCGGGCGTTCGTGTTGCGGTCGAGCTCGGCGTAAATGGCCAGCACTGGTGCGGTAAGGTTCGCGATGGCCTCCGTCGGCGGCAACGGCGTGCCGTAGAACACAACCGCGGCCGAAAGCTTGTCGGTGTTGACGGCAGCGTCCCAGACATTCCCGCCGCCCGCACAGAAGCCGACGATACCCACCTTTCCCGCGACGTACTTCTGCTCGAGGAGTGTGTACAGAGCCGATAAGATGTCCTGACGCCGTTCTTCCGGACGCGTGCGGTTATATGCGGTGGCGGCCTGTTCGGGGTCGACAAACGCAGCCGTTCCGCCCTGCCGCGAAAGCAGGTCGAGGCCAAAGCCGATGAAGCCCGCCTTCGCGACTCGGCGCGTCACATCTCGTATGTGCTCGTTCAGTCCGCGATTCTCGTGAATCACGATGACAGCCGGTACTGGTTTACCGGCCGCAGAGTGCGGCATCACCTGATACGCGAACAGGGTCCGCCTTCGCCGTGGATAGTGACATCCTCGGCGACTATGCTCTCATCGTTCTCGGCGACTCTGATCGAATCGAGGCAGCTCTGCGTGCCTTGTGCAAACCCTGCCGACTCGGCGATCGCGGTAGCCGCGGCCACACTTCCCGTGTACCCGGTCAGGCGGCGTATGAGCTCGCGGCGATCAAACGCGCCATCTTCATACAGGTGCAGCAGACTGCCAACTTTGTCGGAATTCATGATTGTCCTCTTCGGTGTCTGGAGTCCGGGCGAAGCGTTCCGGATTCAGATTCTGGCGCAGCGCTGCACGGCGCCGTTACAATAGGGCGCGTTGGATTTCCGGCTTTACGCGTGGCGGTTCCACTTCAGCGCCTGCGACGCATTGGCTTTCCCGGCTGGGATGGCCGGAAACGTGCTTCGAGGCGCATTCGGCTCGGTGCTGCGCCGCATGCCGCATCTGTACGAACGCGTGTTCGCGCCACGTTCCTGTGGTCTCGGCCCGAGCGGGCTGACTGATCCGCCGCGGCCGTTCGTCTTACGGGCTTCGCATCTCGACGGACACTCGATCGCAGCCGGCGCGCCGTTCTCCTTTGACGTGCACCTATTCGACACACGAACACCGATGCTCGAGTATTTCGTCGCGGCTTTTCGCGAACTCGGACACCAGGGTCTCCGACCTGGCCGCCGGCGAGCGGTCCTCCGGCACGTCGAGGCGATCGGGGGTGATCCATCATTCTGCCGCTCGATCCTTCCGGTGAGCCCGCCACAAAGATCATCGTGCGCTTCCTCACCCCTGCGGAACTGAAGCACGGCGGACGAGTAGTCAGCCGTCCGGAGCTCGGGATTCTGTTTGCCCGGGTGCGCGATCGAATTGCTGCCTTGCGCACGATGTATGGAGATGGCCCGCTGGATGTTGACTACGAGGGCCTCGGCGAGCGTGCGTGTACGGTGTGCGTGGTTCGTTGCGATATCAGCCACATTGCGGTCGCGCGGACCTCCACGCGAACCGGCCAGACGCATCCGCTGGGGGGATTTATCGGCGAAATCGAGTACAGCGGCAACCTGACAGAGTTCCTTCCGTGGCTGCGCGCGGCTGAATGGACCGGGGTGGGCAGGCAAACGGTCTGGGGCAAGGGACATATCCGGGTTATCGACCCGCCGGCGCAACAGTAAACTGCGTTCCGGCATCCACCAAAGGGAGATATCTATGCGGTGGACGCCGGGTGGACGGAGCGAGAATCTCGAGGACATGCGAGGCGCCTCTGGTGGATTTGGAGGCAGCGGTATGCGCATCGGCCTCGGCGGGCTGCTGGTCCTTGGCGTGCTGAGCGCGATTTTCGGCGTCGATTTGATCACGCCATTCACGGGCGGTGGCAGTCCGGCGCCGAGCCAGTCGCGGAATCGTGCCCTGAACGACCCTCAGGAAGAAAAGATGGTGCAGTTCGTGTCGTTCGTGCTCGATGATGCACAGCGCACGTGGGGCGACGTGCTGCCGCGCTTCGGAAGCAACTACCGCGACGCGAAGCTGGTGCTGTTTCGCGATGGCATTCGTTCCGGATGCGGCATTGCCGGGTCCGCTACTGGTCCGTTTTACTGCCCGGGGGATGAAAAGGTCTATCTCGATCTGTCCTTTTTCGAAGAGCTCGATCGCCGGTTTGGCGCCCCCGGAGATTTCGCGCAGGCCTACGTGATTACGCATGAGATCGGGCACCATGTACAGAATCTCCTCGGTATTGAACGCCGGTTCCGACAGTCGCAACGGATGAACCCCGGCTCCGCCAACTCGCTGTCCGTTCGCATGGAACTGCAGGCCGACTGCTTCGCTGGCGTGTGGGGACACAGCACGGGCCAGCGGCAGATTCTGGAGCAGGGGGATGTGGAGGAGGGCCTGCGGGCTGCGGCAGCCATCGGCGACGATCGGCTGCAGCGCATGGGGCAGGGCTACGTGAATCCCGACTCGTTTACGCACGGAACCTCGCAGCAGCGTGTGCACTGGTTCCGCCGGGGTCTGGAAACCGGCGACGTTCGGGTCTGCGACACGTTTAACCCAGACCAGCCGTAGCCTGCGAACCAGCGGGTTACTATGGCGTTACTCGCGAATCGCCTGCTCCGCGCATGACGCTACCCCGGTTCTATCCCATACTGGATACGCAGGTCGCAGCCGAACGGGCCTGCGAGCCGTTATCGGCAGCG
>DASSSG010000731.1:0-3786 GCA_035708545.1 Bryobacteraceae bacterium
GAAATGCCTCGGGCACCCCGTCCCACGGTGATTGCAGCGGCTCCGGTGGTGCCTGGGCAAAGAGACACACCGGGATCAGAGCAAGAAACGCGATTCGCATACAAGCAGCTTACGCCCGCCGGCATCGAGGCGAGGCTCTGGAGGCTCTGTTTTTCGCTTGCCCCCGCCGCAGGCCGAGCTTATACTAATTCAATTTCGGTTTCAGATAAGAAACTGCTGTTCCGCTCGGAACACGGAGGTGCGGGATGTTCTCTCTCAGGGGCTGCTTCCTCACGGCTGCTGCCGCCGCTGTATGCGTAGCGCAGTTAACGCTGTCCACGATCCGGGGGACCGTCAGCGATCCCTCCGGCGCGCCGGTGGTCGGGGCTGACATAACCCTCGTCAACATCGATACGAGCGCCCGCCGCATCGTCAAAAGCACGGACACGGGCGACTTCGAGATTCCGGACCTGCAGCCCGGCCGATACCGGCTCACCGCGACCGCCCCCGGCTTCCGAACCTTTGTCGCCGATGACGTCGTGCTCGAGAGTTCGCAGGTCCGCCGCGTGAATGCCAGTCTGCAGCTGGGCGCAGTAACGCAGGAAGTAACCGTCACGGCAGGAGTGGCCGTGATCGCGACCGATACAGCGAAATTGCAGAATGCGATCAGCGGCACGAAGTATGCGGACATCCCGCTCGTCGGAGCGGAAGCGACGCTCGACCCGAGTATCGTCCTGACCACTGTCCCTCTGGTCTCGCAGACCAGTGGCGTCTGGAGTTCGCAGTGGGCGGGCCAGTCAAGTACACAAGTGCAGGAAGGGCAGGACGGCCATACGAACGATGGCGCCGTCAACCAGCTCAACGACATCCTCGACGCGCAGGAAATTACCGTCGTGACGGTCAACAACACCGCCGAGTTTGCCCGCGTCGGCTACATGAACATGGTGACCAAATCCGGTACGAATCAATTCCACGGCCGGGCCATGTACTGGCATCAGAACTCCGCGCTGGGCGCTCGCGAGTTCTTCGAGGACACGAAGGCGAAGCAACTCATTCACACGATCAGCGGGAGTGTATCGGGCCCAATTCGGCGCGATAAGACGTTCTTCTATGCGTCCGCGAACATCCTGAAGGTCCCGAGTAAGCAGTTCTATCTGCGGTCCGTGCCGACCGCGCAGATGCGAGCCGGCGATTTCTCGCAACTGCTGTCCCTCGCACGGCCGACCGTCATTCGTGACCCTCTGACCGGCCAGCCGTTCCTAGGCAACATCATTCCCACACAACGAATCAGCTCTGTCGCGCGGAGCGTCAACGAAAAATACCTCCCCGCGCCCAACCGCGGCGGCGCCGACGCTCTTTCAAATAATTACGGATTCACCTTTCCCTTCCCCACCGACTACTCGCTCCGGGAAGATTTCACGCAGCGCTTCGATCATCACTTCACCCAAAAGAACCGCATCATGGGGCGAATGATCGAGAACTGGGATAAGTATGTTCTCCCGTCCAACTTCGAGACGTTCGCGTGGACACGGCTGCGCTACAACCTTCACCTTGTGGTGGAAGACACGCACGTGTTCTCTCCGGCTCTCGTCAACTCATTCCGCGTGGGCTGGTACAAGGAGGAGGTCAACGACGGTCAGCCGATGTACGGCGTAACGCCGTTTGTCGGAGACGAAGCTGTTGCTGCCATCGGACTTCAGGGAGTCAACCCGAAGGGCTACAGTGCGCAGGGCTTCCCGCGCATGGACATTACCGGCTATCCCACGCTGCGCACTCAGCCGGGCGGTCTCGTGCAGGACGATCACGACTGGGGATACGCGGACACCATGACGTGGTCGACCGGGCGGCACGTCCTGAAGTTTGGCGGTGAGTATAAACCACAGAAGAGATTTGCGGGCAACATCCCCGAAGGGACCTACGGAATTTTCGCGTTCAACGGATCGTTTACCGGATACGGCTACTCTGACTTCCTGCTCGGCCTGCCTTTCAACAGCACTCGGCTCGACCCGCTGACAAACCGCTGGCGACGCGACAGCGAGCTTGGCTTGTTCGTGACGGACTCCTTCAAAGCGACCACGCGCCTCACACTCGACCTCGGCCTGCGCTGGGATCGCTTCGGATCTCCGACGTACGACGACGGCCTGATGTTCAACTGGGATCCGCAATCGCCGGGCTCGATCACGGTGCCGAGCGACTCCGCCGGCTCCATCAGCCCGCTGTACCCGAAGAGCATCGGCATCGTCACCGGCGATGTCAGGATGCATCCGAAGAACGCGAATTTCGTCCCGCGGATCGGGGCGGCATACCGGCTGACTGAGAAGACGGTGCTGCGTGGCGGCTATGGAATTTTCACGGAGACGCTCGGGCGCTACGCGCGTATCCAGGGTGGTGGACCGTTCCAGATCAGCGAGACGTATCAGAACGAGATCACGAACGGCCAGCCTCTGTTCGCGTTTCCGAATCCGTTTCCGTCGTCGCTCGCGCTGGCGCGTGTGCCCTCGCAGAGTGTCACTGGGTATCCGATGGATGTGGACAATGGACGCATTCATCAGTTCAACCTCACAGTTGAACGCCAGATAAAGGACATCGGAGTCCGGTTGTCGTACGTCGGATCGCGAAACAAGGGGATGAACTATGGCATCAGCGTCAACAAACCGCAGCCCAGTCTGATCCCCTTTACGGCGGATCGCCGTCCCTATCCGCAGTTCGTCGGCGCCTCGTATTTCCGGTCCGATGGCGCACAGCGGTTCAATGCCTTCACAGCGGAAGTACAGCGCAAAGCCGGACAGTTCACCTTCGATGCGCACTGGACGTGGTCGTCAAACCTGACGAACATGCTCAATCTCGAGAATCCGTACGCGCCGCTGTTCTGGGAGCGCGACAACTTTACGCCGCGACATCGCGGAGTCATCAACGTCGTCTGGGAACTGCCGTTTGGCCGCGGCCGCCGGCTGCTCGGCAACGCACATCCAGTCGTGCAGGGTGTCGCCGGCGGATGGCAGCTTTACTGGATCGGCTATCTCGAAACCGGCCACTTCTTCGGGCCGAGCTTCTCCGGCGCCGACCCATCCAACACAAACACCGTAGGCGGTCGGCCCGATCGTGTTTGCGACGGGAATCTTCCAGCCGATCAGCGCCGAGTGGAACGCTGGTTCGACGCCTCGTGTTTCACCAGGCCGCCGAACGGTCGCTTCGGCAACTCGGGCACCAACATTCTCGAAGGCCCGGGCTACAACATGCACCACCTTTCGATCGCGAAGTCATTCGCCCTGACCGAGCGGTTGAACTTCACGTTTACGGCCGCGGCGTCGAATGTTCTGAATCATCCGAACTTCCTGACGCCCGCCGCGAACATTTCCTCGCCGGGCACGGTCGGAGTTGTCAGCGGCCTTGTCGAAGGTGCGAAGAGCAGGCACATCGAGCTGCGCGGGCGTATCGACTTCTGACACAGCAGGAGCGTGCTTCGTGCAGCCAGTTCTCTTCCGCAGCGCAGATCTCGCCTGACGGCAAACGCGTCGTCTACCTTCGAGAGTCGGCCGACGTCATGACTGACAAGCGCTACTCAAATCTGTGGATCGTGACGCCGGACGGCAAAGAGCGCCGGCCGATGACCTCCGGAAGATACCGCGACACGAGTCCCGTCTGGTCGGATGACAGCAGCACGATCACGTTCGTCTCCGATCGCGAAGGATCGCCGCAAATCTGGCGTCTTTGGCTCGACACCGGGCACATCGCGAAGCTGACGAACCTCACCTCGGCCCCGACCAATCTGGCCGTCTCGCCCGACGGGAAGTGGATCGCGTTCAC
>DASSSG010000732.1:0-10893 GCA_035708545.1 Bryobacteraceae bacterium
TGATCTCGACTGTGTCGCTGCCGAATGGCACGGTCGGCGCGCAGTACTCGGCGCAGCTTTCTGCGACTGGCGGGACGGCGCCGTACACGTGGACGGTTACGGGTCTGCCACCGGGAGTGACGGCCACCGGGAATGCGATCAGCGGGACACCGACGCAGACCGGTTCGTTCAACGTCACCGCCAGCGTGACCGACAGTGCGAACGCGACCACCTCGAAAACCTATGCCGTAACCATCGATCCCGCGGCGCTGGTGATCTCGACTGTGTCGCTGCCGAATGGCACGGTCGGCGCGCAGTACTCGGCGCAGCTTTCTGCGACTGGCGGGACGGCGCCGTACACGTGGACGGTTACGGGTCTGCCACCGGGAGTGACGGCGGCCGGGAATGCGATCAGCGGGACGCCGACGCAGGCCGGTTCGTTCAATGTCACCGCGCGCGTGACCGACAACGCGGGTGGGACCACATCGCGAAACTATGCGGTGACTGTCGCACCGTCGGCTGTACTGATCTCGACGGCTTCGCTCCCCAATGGCACTGCAGGCGCCCCATATTCCGCACAGCTGAACGCGAGCGGCGGTACTCCTCCGTACACGTGGTCGATTACCGGTCTGCCGCCTGGAGTAGCAGCGACTCCGGGCGGCGTGATGTCGGGCACACCGGCACAGGCCGGGACGTTCGACGTGAACGCACGCGTCACCGACAGCGCGGGTGCGAGTGTGAATCGCACATATACGGTTCGGATTGCGCCCGCGCCTCTCGTGATCGCAAACGCGACGCTGCCCGACGGGGCCGTCGAGACACAGTATTCCGCGCAGCTCAACGCGAGCGGCGGCACTCCGCCGTACGTGTGGTCCATCACGGGGTTGCCGCCGGGCCTCAGCGCGACGGCAGCCGGCGCGATCAGCGGTGCGCCGGCCCAGGCCGGCACATTCAACGTAAGCGCCCGCGTGTCGGACGCTGCGGGAGCAAACACGTCGACAGCTTACGTGGTCACGATCGCGGGTCCCGGTCTCACGATCACCACGACCTCGCTGCCCGACGGCAGAGCCGGCAGCCAGTACTCGGTGCAGCTCGCCGCGACCGGCGGCACACCGCCGCGCACCTGGTCAGTGAGCGGCCTGCCGGCGGGACTGACCGCGGCCGCGTCCGGCGCTATCGGTGGTACGCCGACTGCTGTTGGTTCCTTCAATGTCAGTGCGAGGGTCACAGATAGTGCCGGTGCGAACGTGAGCCGAACCTGGACGCTCACTATCTCCGCGACACCGATCGAAATAAGTGCCTGCCCGGTCGCCACCACAGTGGCAGGCCAGCCGTACAGTTCCGCGGCCGGTGCGACCGGCGGGGTGGTTCCCTACACGTGGGCTGTCGCAGCAGGTCAGCTGCCGCCGGGAATCGGTTTGACCCCGATAACCGGCGCCGTCTCGGGCATCGCGGCGCAGCAGGGTGAGTTCAATTTCAGCATCCGGGTGACAGACGCCGCCGACAGTACGGCGGTGCGGCTGTGCCGCATCACGGTTTCCCCCGCTCTCGCTACGGCGGTTCAGAATCTGCCTGGCGGTGTCGTTCGTACTCCGTACGCACAGCGTCTGACCGCGCTCGGTGGTGTGCCGCCGTATCGGTGGTCGATTACGGACGGAGCGCTGCCGCCCGGCCTCAACCTCGATGCGGCCACCGGCGTGATATCCGGAACGCCCCAGCTCGCCGGGCGCTTCGCATTCCGCGTGCGCGTAACGGATCAAACCGGCTCATTTATCGAAGCGGATGTCGTGATCAACGTCGCAACGGGTCTGAGTGTCACGGCGTGCGCCGGCGACACCGCCTCGACAGGCCGCGTGTATTCTTCGGCATTCCAGGCATCGGGCGGGGAGCCGCCGTACACATGGCAGCTGATCAGCGGCTCGGTACCGGCAGGCCTGGTGCTGGATACTGCCAGCGGCGGTATCACCGGTACGCCGCAGACTCCGGGCGCCGCTACGTTCACGGTCCGCGTGACGGACCGCCCGGGCACCACCGCCACGCGCGAGTGTACGATCCGTATCGCTCCACCACTGGCGATCACGGGCACGGCGCTGGCGGGCGGCAACGTCGGGGTCGCTTATTCTGAGCGGCTGGCGGCAAGCGGCGGTGTGCCGCCGTATACATGGACCACGGTGGCGGGCGCGCTCGCACCGGGGCTGTTTTTGAACAGCGGCACCGGTCAGATTACGGGCACGCCGACGCACCCGGGCGATTTTGCCTTCACCGCGCGCGTGACTGACGCGACAGGCGCCACTCGGGATGCAGAAACGTCGATCACGATTACCACAGCGTTCCGTATTGCGGATTGTCCGACACCCGTCGCCATGCTCAACCAGCCGTATGTATACGCGCTGGCCGGAGTCGGAGGCACGGCGCCATACGCGTGGACTGTGAGCGCGGGGGCGCTGCCCGCGGGACTGGTGCTGAACGGCACGACAGGCGTGGTTGCGGGTACACCGGCGCGCATCGAGAGCACAGATTTCACCATCAGGGCGGTGGATGCGGCAAGCTCGGCAACGACACGCGCCTGCTCATTGCGCATCGCGCCTCCATCGCTGGCCGTCAATACCGCACGCCGGCTGCCCGATGCCAGCCTCGGACAGATCTACGAAGCGGCACTGACCGCGGCGGGCGGGCGGCCGCCATATACGTGGCGTGTCATCGATGGCGCGATTCCGGACGGCATCGCTCTGAGCACAGCGGGCACGCTGTCCGGCACGCCGGCGGCCGTGGGCGCATTCCTCTTTACGGTCCAGGTCAGCGACCAGGATCGGAATATAGCCAATGAAGTTCTGGAGCTCCGTGTCACGCCTGCCGCGCTCTCGGCCGTACGCATCACCGGGGTACCGGATATCGCGGCGCCGGCTCAGCAGATGTTTGCGAATCTCGAGCTGGAACGCCCGTATCCGGCTCCGATCACGGGCACGATGCGGATGCGCGTAACTCCCGATCCGGGTTTGCCCGATGACCCGGCCGTTCAGTTCGCCGGCGGCGGACGCAGCGTCGCGTTCACGATTCCGGCCGGCCAGACGGCAGCCGTCTTCACGGGCGGCGCCAACGGATTGCAGACGGGCACAGTGGCGGCTTCGGTGCAGTTTGAAATCTCGATGTCGGCCGCTGGGCTCGAGCTTACCCCGCCGCAGGGCGTGTCCACTGTCATGCGAGTGGATCGGCTGGCGCCCAGAATCAGCGCCGCCCGCGCAAACCGCACCGCCGACGGCCTCGAGCTGGTGATCTCCGCCTTCGCCACCACGCGCGAGATCACGACTGCGACCTTCCGTTTCACGCCGGCAGCGGGCGCGAGCTTCACGCAGACGGAGTTTACGGTAGACCTTCGTGAAGTTGCGGCACGCTGGTTCGCAGACGTCCGATCCTGGGAGTTCGGGAGTCAGTTCACGCTGGTGCAGCCATTCCGCATCAGCGGCGCGGCCGTTAGCTCAGTTGCGATGACGCTGACCAACGGACAAGGCACGTCGCAGGCGGTCACGGTCCGGATTGAATAGCATCCCGCACAGAAGCGGCTTCACGCAGGCGTTCGGGCGACAGCTTCTGTTTCGATCGAATCAGTTCGGGGGCCCGTTCACGCTCCTCGTCAGGCCGGTTCATGGCGAACGCGGCCACCAGAGTGTTCTCGCGGAGCCACCAGACGCTGAAGCTGTTCGTGTGCAGATCGCCCCGGTGAACGATACGGCTCGAGTCCGACGGATCTCCCCAGAACTCGTACGAAAGATCAAAAACGTCCGAGAAGAAATAGGGCACATGGATGAATGGTTCACGATGTCCCAGGAGGGCACGGGCGACATGCTGTCCCTGTGAGACGGCATTGTCCCAGTGCTCGACGCGACGCCGCTTGTTGCCAAACAGCGAGTCGGGATAATTCGCAACGTCACCCGCCGCATAAATATGCGGAGCGGTGCTTTCGAGTGACTCGTTCACCGTGATGCCGTTGTCAACCGCGAGACCCGCCTGCGTGGCAAGCTCAGTCACGGGCCGCACGCCGATGCCCGCCACGATCAGCTCGCTCTCCACTGTCCTGCCATTCGTCAAACGGAGTTTACCGCCATTGTCGATGGCCGCGATTGTCGTGCGTTTGATCAGCGTGACGCCGCGGTCCGCATAGTATTTCTCGAAAAACGCCGACATCTCCGGCGTGAAGAATGCCTGCCAGATACGCTCATCGCGAACGAGCATCGTCGTGTCGAGCTTGCGCTGTGCCAGCACCGACGCGACCTCCATCGCAATGAACCCGCCGCCCGCGACCACAGCTCTCCGGGCAGTCATGGCGAGATCGCGAATCGCCGTCGAGTCTCGAAGCGAACGCAGGTACAGCACGTTCACCGACGACGCTCCCGGTATTTCGAGCTTTCGCACTTCCGCGCCGGTTGCAAGCACCAGCTTGTCGAAGCCGATCTCCTCGCCGGAGTCGGTCCGCAACTGCCTCGCGCCGGTATCGAGTGCCGTAACGACCGTGTTGAGGCGCAGCTCGATGCCGTGGTCGCGATAGAACTCCGGCTTGTTGATCAGTACCGACTGTTCATCATCCTTGCCGGCGAGAAAACTCTTCGAGAGCGGCGGGCGTTCATACGGAACAGCGTCGTCCGCTGAGATGATCGCCAGGTCGCTCGGTTTCCCGCCCATTTCGATGTATTCTTTCGCACAGTACCCGGCGACCATGCCGCCTCCCAGAATCACGTGCTTGTAACTGGTCACGGGGCTCATGGTACTCCCGGTGGAAATGCCATTGGGGCGAACCCTGTGCTCCGGCGTGTCACTCTTTACTGTTGTGGAGATTCGGGCCGTTTGCTGCGCGCTCGCAGCCTTGTTAGCTCCCGACCGGCAGCTTCGTGGCGGGCGACTAAAGGCAGCCACGCTTACAATCAACATCGAACATGTTCGCAACGCGGCCGGTGTTGTCGGCGTACTCGTCTTCAATTCTCCGCGGGGCTGGCCGGAGAACTTCGATGCGGCACTGAGAAAGAAGGCAGTAGCAGCTCATCCTCCGGTCACTGCCCTGGTCATCGACGATCTGCCATACGGCAACTACGCTGTGGTTGTTCTTCACGACGAGAATGAAAACAGGAAACTCGACAGGAACTTCCTCGGCATACCGCGCGAGGGCTGGGGCATGTCGAACAATCCGAGGGCCCGGGCGTCTGCACCCTCCTTTCGGCGAGCGCGGTTCACGCTCGCGCGAGACAAGAACCTGCGGGTCCGTTTGAACTACTGATGAGCTATACGAGAAATGCGCTGATTCTGCTGCTCGCCGCGGCTGCTCTGGATGCGGCTTCAGTACGGTTCGAAATGCTGCGCGATAAATCCATCATCGCGGTGCGCACCGGAAAGGCAGGCGTCCTGTCCGCCTTCGGAGCCGGGCACGCACACGGAATCACCGCCACCGACTTCGCCGCTCGCCTGTGCGCGGATCCGCAAACGCTCGCGGGTGGCAGCGTGTCGGTGCGAGTGCCGGCGCGCGCCCTGCGGATCGACTCCGCCGCCGCAAGGCGCGCCGCTGGTCTGACCGCCTCCGGACCGGACGCCGCGGACGTGCCTGTGATTCAGCAGAAGATGCTGTCGCCCGCAAATCTCGCGGCAGACGAACACCCGGTGATCCTGTTTGAAAGCACGTCGGTTCAACGCACGAGTGATACGCTCGTCGTACGCGGTCCGCTGACTATTCGCGGCCGCAGCAACTCCGTTTCGATCCCACTCCGCATTGAGCGCGCTGGAAACGGTTACCGCTTCGCGGGCAAATTTCCGCTCCGGCTTACGGAGTACGGGATCAAACCGGAATCTGTTGGCGGCGTCGTGAAGGTCGCGAACGAAGTAACCGTCATAGTCGAGCTGCTCGCAGTGCCGACGCAGGAATCCTGTAAGTAACTGCCGCAGGCGGCGTTCAGCCGCCGATGGCGTACATAGGCCGCGGCGGCGGCACGAACTGCGTACTGTTGATCGAATGCCCCGCCCACTTGCCCCTGACGACACCGCGAATGAGGTCCGCGATCTCCGCGTCGCCGGCGCCGTTGCGCATCGGCGCTTTCACATCCGTCTCTTCGATCGCGAACAGGCAGTAGCGAAGCTTGCCGTCGGCCGTGATTCGGATGCGGTTACAGTTGTCGCAGAATGGACGCGTGACCGAGGCAATGAAGCCGATCCTGCCGCGGCCATCGCGGTAGGCATATTCTTCGGCTGGCGCGCGCGGATCGCGCCCAGGCACTTCCTCGAGCGGCCCGATCTCACGTGACAGCGTCTCGATGATCTCGTCCGCAGACAGCAGCCTGCTTCGCTCCCACAGGCCCTGCGCATCGAGCGGCATGAACTCGATAAACCGGATCTCGATGCCGCGCTCCCGGCCGAAGCGCGCGAGCGGCACGATATCCGGCTCGCTGATGCCTTTCACGGCAACCGCGTTGATCTTGATCGGATGGAATCCCAGCTCGAGCGCTCGATCGATGCCCTGCACGACGCGCGCGAGCTCGTCACGCCGGGTGATCTGCCGAAATCGCTCGCGGTCGAGCGTATCTACATGGATGTTCAGCCGCCGCAACCCCGCTGCGTACAGCGCCGGCGCCTTCTCCGCCAGCAGCAGCGCGTTCGTGGTCAGCGCCAGGTCAGCAATGCCGGGCACCTCGCGGAGACGGCTGACAAGCACTTCGATGTCTTTCCGGACCAGCGGCTCGCCGCCGGTGATCCGCAGCTTCGATATTCCCAGGCCGGCCGCGATACGGGCGAATCGCGTGATCTCCTCGAACGTGAGGATCTCCTCGCGCGCGACGTAGTTGGGCGCGTCCTCCGGCATGCAGTACTGGCAGCGGATGTTGCAGCGGTCCGTCACGCTGATGCGCAGGTTGTCGTGGATACGTCCGAAGCTGTCGACGAGCGGCATGCGCTGCGACCAGTGTACCCGCGTCCGGCGCTTACTTCACCGCGAGCATGCGCTCGAGTGGCAGCCGCGCCCGCTCGATCATCTCGGGCGCAATCTCGACCCGAGGCTCGAGATTCCGCAGGCAGTCGCGCAGATTTTCGAGGTTATTGCGCTTCATATACGGACATTCCGAGCAGTTGCAGTTCTCGTTCTGGACGAAATAGAACCGTTTCCCCGGCGAATTGCGCTCGAGCGAGTGCGTCACACCACTCTCGGTCATCACGATGAATTCGCGGGCTTCCGAACGAGCGCAGAAATCGATGATAGCCGACGTAGAGCCAATAAAATCCGCCATCGCGAGCACGTCGCCCGGACATTCCGGATGCGCCACGACAAGCGCGGCCGGATGCTCGCCCCGGGCCTTCGTCAGGCGGCGCGCGGGAAAGGTCGCGTGCACAATGCATGCGCCCTGCCAGATCCGCATATTCTCGCGGCCCGTCTGGCGCTTCACCCAGTTCCCGAGATTCACGTCCGGCAGGAAGAGAATCGGCTTCTCGCGCGGGATCGAGTTCACTACCTGCACGGCGTTCCGGGATGTGCAGAGAATGTCGCTCTCCGCCTTCACTTCGACCGACGTATTGATGTAACTGACGATCACGTGGTCGGGATGCATGCGCTTCCACGCGCGTATCTGCTCGGCCGAGCACGATTCCACAAGGCTGCAACTGGCGTCCCGGTCCGGCACGACGACGATGCGTTCGGGATTCAGGACCTTCGCGGTTTCCGCCATGAACCACACCCCGCAGAACGCGATCACGTCACCCTCGAACTCACGGGCCTTGCGCGACAACTCGAGGCTGTCCCCGATCACGTCCGCCAGTTCCTGAATTTCGCTGTCCTGGTAGTGGTGGGCTAGAATGATGGCGCGCCGCTCCTGCTTTAGTTCGAGAATTTCATCGACAACAGTGGCGGTGGCGAGCATTGGGGGAGGCCCGAAAACCGAAGCTTACAACACTATTGTAACAATCCGGGCGATCAGATGCCTACACTGATACTTGCTGCCGCCACGGCCGAAACTCATTCTCGATGTGGGCTGCGGGATCAACAAGTACCCGGGCGCGATCGGCATCGACCGCAACACCGCGAGCCGGGCCGACGTGGTCTGCGACCTCGATCGTTTCCCCTGGCCGCTGCGAGATGAGACTTTCGATGAAGTCCGTGCCGTGCATGTCATCGAGCACGTCGCCGACGTCATCCGTACCATGGAGGAGTTCTGGCGTCTGCTGCGGCCCGGTGGCAGCGTGTACATCGCCACTCCCCATTACACCGATTTCAGCTCCTTCTGCGATCCGACACACCGCTGGCATCTGAACAGCTTCTCATTGCGCTATTTCGGCGAGAATCACGGGGGATTCGGCTACTACTCGCAGGCGCGCTTCGGTGAGGAGTCGGTGCATGTGCGGCTGCTGGCGCTCTGGCGCTGGCTCGGTTTCGAGGCGGCCGTCAACGTCTTCCCACGCTTTCGCCGATTCTGGGAGTATTATCTTTGCTACGTCATACGCGGCAAGGTGATCGAGTTTCATCTGCGAAAAGCCGTCTGAAGCCGCCGGCCCTTTCTGCCGATAGCTTCAGGGCGGTATTCGCAGGCTGACAGGATAAGTTTTGCTCCTCTACCCGTTCGCCATCTTTCTGAGCGCGGTGCTGCTGTTCCAGATCCAGCCGATCATCGCGAAGGCAATCCTGCCCTGGTTCGGCGGCTCGGCTGCCGTGTGGACCACGTGCATGCTCTTCTTTCAGGTCATGCTGCTGCTGGGCTATGTGTATGCGCATCTGCTCAGTACTCGCTTGACCCCTCGATGGCAGATACTGGTGCACTCGTCGCTGCTGATCGCCAGTCTGTTCCTCCTCCCGGTAACGCCCAATCCGCGCTGGCAGCCCGGACCGGCCGACAATCCGGTCACCAGCCTGCTCGGCGCGCTCGCCAGTGCCGTTGGTTTACCGTACTTCCTGTTGTCGACGACCAGCCCGCTGCTGCAGGCCTGGTTCGCACGAGCGCAAACCCGAACGCTGCCTTACCGGCTCTTCGCGGTATCGAACGCCGCGTCTTTAGTGGGTCTGCTCGCGTATCCGTTCGCGGTGGAGCCGTTCGTTGCGACGCAGGCGCAGCTGGGAGGCTGGTCGGCCGCCTACGGCGCCGTCGCTCTGCTGCTGGTGCTGGCGGGCGTCCGGACAGCTAAGATGACGAGCGTCATCCCGGCCGGGCATCCGGATGCAGTGGGCTCGAAGCTGGCCGTGCAATTCGGCGAGAAATTCATGTGGATCGCGCTGCCCGCCTGCGCGTCGACCATGCTGCTGGCCTTTACCAGCTTTCTGTCACAGGACGTCGCTCCCCTGCCGTTCCTCTGGATCGTCCCGCTGAGCTGTTACCTGCTTACCTTCGTCATCTGTTTCGGGCGTGAGAGCATTTACAACCCCCGTGTTGGGCGCTGGGCACTCGTGCCGAGCTTCGTCCTCATGGCAGCCGTGATGCAGGGAGGCTGGGACAAACAACTGGTCGTGATGGTGCCGCTGACGATTGGCGTCCTGCTGGTCGGCTGTTTCTTCTGCCATGGCGAGCTCGTCCGCCTGAGACCCGCCACGCGGCATCTCACGGCATACTATCTCGCGATTTCTGTCGGCGGTGCGCTCGGGGGCATCTTTGTTGGTCTGGTGGCGCCCGCAATCTTCGGCTCCTATGCCGAGCTTCCAATCAGCTTCGTTGCCTGCGCGCTGCTCGCGTTGTGTCTGGCTAAAGGAGGCACCGCGACCGGGCATATCGTGATAACTACCGTCATGATCGTGCTGACCATCGCACAGTTCGCAGTCAAGCCCGCGCTCGCGGCCGGCGGCGAAAAATCCGTGCGGAACTTCTACGGCGCGCTGCGAGTAACCGCCGAGGAGACCCCGGGCGGCCCCGTACGAAAGCTGTTCCATGGACGGATTCTGCACGGTGTGCAGTTTGTTGGCCGGGACAAGCAGGCGGTACCGACCGCGTATTACGGCGCGGATTCCGCTGCGGGTCTGGTCCTTCGCTCGCTACCCGCCCGACCACGCCGCGTGGGCATCGTCGGCCTGGGGGTCGGCACCATGGCAACGTACGCTGAAGCCGGAGATTACTACCGCTTCTATGACATCAATCCTCTGGTCGTGCAGCTTGCATACCGCGAGTTCACGTTCCTGCGAGACTGCAAAGCGCGGTACGACGTGGTGATCGGAGATGCGCGGCTGTCGCTCGAACAGGAACCCCCGCAGCACTTCGACTTCCTCGCGCTCGACGCCTTCAGCGGGGATTCCATCCCCGTACATCTGCTGACAGCCGAAGCGTTTCAAACGTACTTTCGGCACCTGAAACCCGGCGGGATTCTGGCGGTACATACGTCCAACCTCTATCTGAACCTCGCACAGGTCGTGGCCAGCGCCTGCGAGCCGCTGGGCAAGGTCGTCCGCGCGCACGCGTCGGCCGCGGACCCCTCCCGCCAGACGGGGGTAGCTCAATGGGTGATTGTGGCAGACAACGCAGCCGTCTTCGCCACGGGGGATCTGAGCCGAGCCACATCACTGCCCACGGGTGTGCGGCGCTGGACCGATCAGTCGAGCAATCTCCTCGAAGTTCTGCGCTGGTAAGTTTCCGTTAGTGCGTCAGCGCCGCCGCGGTCTGCGGCACCAGATTCGGATCGTGGAGTTCGTCCCAGAGCCGCCGCAGCACGTCCCGGCTGTAAGCGAGGTAGTGCCGGTCGGCGGTAAACACCTCGAGCGTGATGGTTCCGTCAAACCGGCAGAGCTGCAATGCGCGTAACGCTCGCGGCAGGTCGACGGTACCCGCGCCGAGCGGCAGATGCAGATCCGCATGGCCTCCCTTGTTGTCGTGCAGGTGAACGTGCTTCAGCCGGTTGCCGTAGCGCGCGAGAATCTCCTCGGTCGTGTTGTACGGCACCAGCAGGTTGGCATGACCGATATCAAGGTGCAGGCCCAGC
>DASSSG010000733.1:0-5754 GCA_035708545.1 Bryobacteraceae bacterium
CCGTGTCGATGCACGAGAGCACGATGTATCGCGCGATCGTCCTCGCCGATAATGCCGCGATATACAACGATCCGAACCGGATCAATACCGACCTCGCGAGGCGGCTTGCGGTTACGGCGGCTGACATCCACCGGGTCGCAAAGAAGTATCTGGAGCCGGCGAACCGCGTCGTAATCACGACGGTTCCGGCGGGCGAGGGTTCGCGACCCGCGGCGGCGAAAAGCGCTGCCGAGTAGAGGAGGACGACCATGAGAACGATACTGCACTCACTCATCGCGACGGCAGCCATGGCGGTCCTCGCAGCCCCTCAGGAGCCCGCTGGCGCGCCTGGGCCGGCCGCCCAGCAGTCGATGAAAGGCGTCGTTCGCAAGAGACTGGCGCCCGTCTCGAACGAAGTTCTGCACGTAAAGCTGCCACGGCCGGTTGAGAAGAAGCTGAAGAACGGGCTACCGGTGCTCGTGATCGAGAAGCACAAGGTGCCGACAGTCACTCTCGATCTGGTGTTACCGGCCAGCACGCTCAAAGATCCGGCGGAACTCCCGGGTGTTGCGGAGTTCACCGCCGAGATGATGCGGCTGGGAACAAAGACGCGCTCAGCGAAGGAAATCGCCGAGACGCTGACGGAGCTGGGTGCGTCGCTGTACCTCAACGCGCAATACGGCACGCGCACGACCCATCTGTACGCGACGGCGTTGTCGGAAAATCTCGATCCTCTGCTGGATCTGATGGCGGATGTCCTGCTGAATCCCACGTTTCCGCAGGACGAACTCGACAAGCTGAAGCAGCGGACACTCAGCCGCCTGCAGATGATGCGATCTCAGGAGTTCTTCCTCGGCGGCGAGCGGCTGCACGACGTGCTTTATCCCGACGACGCACGCAAAATCAGCGCCACCACGCCTGATGCGGTGAAGAAGATCACGCGCGAGAATCTGATCAGCTTCTGGAAAGAGCACTACCGGCCGGGCAATAGTCTGCTCGGAGTGGCGGGCGATGTGAAGCCGCCCGCGCTGTTCGACAAGCTCGAGACGCGCCTCGCGCGCTGGGAGTCGGGCACGGCGGTCGAGCCGAAGCTGCCGCTGGCCGCGCCGATTGCAGAGAAGAAGATCTATCTGATCAACCGGCCCAATTCGGTGCAGACGTTTCTGCTGCTCGCGAACCGCGCCATAGATCGGATGAGCCCGGACTACATTCCGGTCCAGGTGATGAATCGGATTCTCGGCGGCGGGCCGACGGGACGGCTGTTTATCAACCTGCGGGAGGAGAAGGGCTACACCTACGGGGCGTACAGCAGCTTCGCGGCTTTGAAATATCTGCACCACTTCCAGGCGTCATCGTCGGTGCGAACGGAAGTCACCGAAGCTGCAATGCGCGAGTTCCTGAACGAGTTCCGGAGCATTCGGGAGAAGCAGGTCCCGAAGGAGGAGTTTGAAGACGCGAAGCGCGCGATCGTCGCGAGCTTCGCGCTGGGACTGGAGCAACCGGCGTCCATGCTGCGGCAGATCCTGCTGCTGCGCGAGTACGGTTTGCCGGCCGACTACTGGGACACGTACCCGACCAAGGTGATGGCGGTCACGCAGGCCGACGTACAGCGCGTCGCGCAGAAGTACATCCCCCTGGATAACGTGCAGGTGATCGCGGTTGGTGATGCCGCGAAGATCCGGGATGTGCTGGCGAAGTTCGGTCCGGTGGAGGAGTACACGGCCGAAGGCGTGCGCGCGAAGATGTAGCGCGGGTTTACTTCGAGGCACTCGGCGAAGGCGGCTGCCTCGACTTCGCCACATCCTGCACCAACTGGCGAGCTACTTTCTCGGCCACGTCGGCGCTCGCGCTGCGAAACTTTGCGCCGCCGCTCTCCTGAGTGGTCGACCAGATAACGTCGCCGTCGCGGCTGACCAGCCGCACGGATGCCGAGGCTTCGTGCCTGCGCTCGCGGATATTCGAGGTTTCGCGCTCGCCGAGAGTAATCGATGGCACTCTCCTGCTCGTCGTGCGTCCCACGACGCCTGAATCCATGCCGGCGCGCAGGTTCAGCCCCTCGCTCGAATGGTAGGTATCGGTGTACACCAGGTCTTCGGCCGAGCCTTTCAGAATCGCATCGGCGCGTTGCGGATTCTCAGTCAGGATAAAGGCGCCGCTCTGCTGGAGCGCGGCGATGATCATGTCGCGGATTTGGGACGCGCTGCGGTCCCCATTCAGCGGTTCGACGCAGATGCGGCGCACCGCCGCGAGATCCTGCGCACCGGCGGACGCCGCCAGCAGAGCCACGACCGCAAGGCTTCTCATCCTTTTCCGGCCTTTCTCGCTTCCTGATCCTGGAACTGCACTCGCTGGCCGCTGCGGGCCTCGAGCGCAACCAGCACGGCCCGGACGTCGTTTTTGTCGACCTGAACAACCATCGCCTGCTGTTTGCCGTTGTCATCGGTGTAGCCGACGGTCACGAAGTGACGGCGGCTCTTGCTGAGCAGGAACATCGGCGACACCAGCACCGCCATGGCATACCGGCGGTTCACCTGCAGACCGTATTCGAGCAGATTCACCCGACCCCAGGGGATACGCACGCTGTTGCGTCCGGCTTCGAACCTGAACTGAACATCGTCCGTCGCATGGATTCGACCGCCGGTGCCGCTCGGGATACCCGGGAGCGTGCCACCAACGTAATCCGCGCGACCGCCATCGCCGGCAAAGGCGAGCGCCGCCGCAAGACACACCGCCGCGACGAGTCGCATACGAGTACGTAGTCCGGCGAAGCCCCCAAAGTTCTCACGCGACAATAAAGTCGTGCTCTTCAGCCGGGATCTCAAGGAGCAGGGCGGCGATGTTCCATCTCCGGACAATCTCCCGCCGGACGTGATTGTCAGCCCCGATACTCGCCGCGCGGACCGTATTCCGCCTGGCCAGTCTCGTACGAGGAAGTGGCCGGTGCTCGATGCGGCCGGGCCGCCGCGGATCGACCTGGCGAAATGGCGCCTCCGGGTTGCCGGCCTTGTTGCCCAGCCGCTCGAATGGAGCTGGGACGAGTTTCAGCGGCTGCCCAGAGTCAGGGTCTTCGCGGACTTTCACTGCGTGACCCGCTGGTCCCGCCTCGGGAACGTGTGGGAGGGCGTTTCGGTTCACGAACTGCTTCGGCAGGCGGGCGACCCGCTGCCGAACGCGAGGTTTGTCGTGGCCTGCGGCTACGACTTCGGCTGGACCACGAACATGCCGCTCGACGACTTTCTCGCCGAAGACTCACTGATCGCTCTGACGCACGATGGCGAGCCGCTGTCGGCCGAGCACGGCGGTCCCGCACGTCTTATCGTCCCGCGACTCTACGCCTGGAAGAGCGCCAAGTGGCTGGCTGGAATCGAGCTCATTGAGCAGGACCACGCCGGCTTCTGGGAACGCAACGGCTATCACATGCACGGCGATCCGTGGAAGGAGGAGCGTTTCGGCTGGGGGTCAGACGTGGCATGACGCCTCCCACGTCGGAGCGGGTGCGCGACCATCGCCTCCGCTGGGCCGCGCTCGCTCACGCGGGCGCGCTGCTCTGGAAGGAGGCGCCGAATTTCTGGCGGCGGTATCAGCATGAGAGCCGCAGGCCCGTCTTGCCGGCCCCGTGCACACCGGAGCCGCACCGCTGGTCTGACCGCGGCCTCCACGCGACGTGGCTGGGTCACAGTACCGTGCTGCTGAAGATCGACGGGGTTACAGTGCTGACCGATCCCGTGTTCAGCCTCCGCGCCGGCATACATGTCGGCCTGACAACACTCGGCGTGCAGCGCATCGTGGAGCCCGCGCTCGATTTGCTCCACCTGCCGAAGATCGATATCGTGCTGCTGTCGCACGCGCATATGGATCACTTCGACCTCAGGTCACTGCGCGCGCTCGAGAGCCGCAGGACGGCCGTGGTCACGGCATCGCGCACGAGCGACCTGCTGCGAGTACGCCGCTGGAGCGCGGTGCACGAGCTCGGCTGGGGACAAGAGGTACAGCTGGGACCGCTGCGGATACGAGCAGCCGAGGTCGATCACTGGGGAGCACGCCTGCGGACGGACACATGGCGGGGCTACAACGGCTATCTGCTGACCGGCAACGCGCACCGGGTACTGTTTGCAGGCGATACGGCGGATACGCGCGCGTTCCGGCGCATTGCCGGATCACGCGATGTGAATGTCGCCATCATGCCGATCGGCGCATACAATCCCTGGATTCGCTTCCACTGCACGCCGGAGCAGGCGTGGCGCATGGCGAGAGAGGCGCATGCGGAACGTGTGCTGCCGGTGCATCACGCAACGTTTCTGCTCGGGCGCGAACCGGTGACGGAGCCGCTCGAACGCCTGCTGCACGCAGCGGGAGCGCGCGCTTCGGGCGTAGTTTGTCACAGGATCGGGGACGAGTTTTCGATCAGGTAAGAGAAACCTGGCGGGCCGAAGCGGGCCCACGCGGCGGTGTTGATGAAACATTTGTCGCGGTGGTTGCACATAAGTGCATGCGGGCTGTACGGCTGCTCACCATAATCACGCTGCTGGGAACTGTTTCTGTTATGCCGGTCTGGGCGGCGGAGTTCCACAAAGGAAGCGTCGTCGTCATTCAATCGCCCGCTACTGTTTTCTCAAAGCCGCTGACTCGCGATCGGTTCGCATATCGGGTGGGGGACCAGCGCGGGACGCTCGCTCCCGGGACCCGCGCCATCGTCGAAGAAGAGGTGAAAGTGAGGACTGTTCTCGGCGAGCAGGTTTGGCTGCGCGTGTCGGCTCGCCACGGCCATCACATTCCCGAGGGCTGGATTAACGCGAAGTCGGTCAGGCCTGAAACAGGCCTGAAAGAGGAAAGAAGCGGGAGGCATCATGCTCAGTGATTCACCGGCGATCGTCCTGAATATGATGCTGTGGTGCGTTCCCTTCGCTGCGTACTTCCTCGGGATCGTGATACGCAAGGTCGCCCTCCCAGGTAAATCCAGCCCTCCGTTACGCAATCAACTGCTGCTCGGGATTCCGTTCTCGCTGATTGTGGTGTCGCCGTTGCTGGTGGTGTTCAGGGAGAGCGGCACGGAACCTGCGGCCTACCTGGTAACGATCGGCATCATTATCGAACACGGGATGATTGTTACAGAGACGGCCACGCGGCAGCTGCAGACACTCATCGGGAATACTGCCGCCACGCCGCCGGTTGCGACCCGCAAGCAGAGGTCAGCCGCGGCTGCCGCCGCATAGCGGGCCTGCAACTCCGATTACGCGGACCGCTGGCGAGCGCTGCGGAACCGGTCCTCGCGCGGGTCCTCAGGCGTGGATCCGATGACAATGTCGAAACGCGCGGACAATTCGCCGATTCTCGACTGCGGTATGGGGTTGAATTCGACGAGCAGCGCGTCCTTGTCTCTCGGATTCCGGATACTTCGGAAAATTCCGTCCTTCTCGTTCAGCGGCTCGCCCCTGATGTAAAGCTGCGTCGTGAGCGCGCGCCTGCCGCTCCGGTCGATTGCGAAATGGATGTGCGGCGTGCGGTTATCGTAGGGCACTGGCTTGATCGTGCGGAAGCGGTACGCGCCCGTTGAGCCGGTCTCAAATCGGCCGAATCCCTGGAAATTCTTATCGCGTCTGTCGCGGTTGCTCGAACCGCTGTGCAGGTATGCGCCGTTGTTGTCGACCTGCCATATCTCGACTACCGCGTTTCGCACCGGCTCGCCGGAGGGCGAGAGAATACGCCCGCTCAACTGGACGATGGTTCCGACGGCGGGTGTGACGGCGTTATTGACGATCACGAGGTCGTTATCCG
>DASSSG010000734.1:0-3098 GCA_035708545.1 Bryobacteraceae bacterium
CGCGCTCGTGGGATTTCGTGCTGCCAGAGAGCGGAAAGCGTCCGCCTGCGTCGGAGGTGATCGAGAGTCACGAAGCGCGCGATCCGCGCAATCATTCGATGGATTGGGCCAAGCTCCGCACGCCCGATTCCAAAACACCCGATGGGATCGTCGCGCACACTGCGGTCGAGCAGATTCGAGCGGCGGTCTCGAAGAAGCAGCCGTTTTTCGTCGGCGTGGGATTCAGGCGTCCGCACTCGCCGTATTCGGTCCCGAAGAAGTACTTCGATCTGTATGACCCGCGGAAGATCGCGTTGCCAGAACGTGGTGACACGAGCTTCCTGCCTGCGGCGGCCTGGTATGAGCTCGCGGATCAGCCGCCGCTGAGCGACAAGGAGCAGCGCGAGTACATGGCCGCCTACTTTGCCTGCAACTCGTTTGTCGACGCGCAGGCAGGGCTGGTGTTCGACGCGCTCGAGCGCCTGCGGTTGTGGGACCGGACTGCGGTCGTTTTCTTCGGCGATCACGGCTACCACACAGGCGAGCACGGGATGTGGCACAAGATGACGCTGTTCGAGGAATCTACGCGCGTGCCGCTCATCATTCACGTTCCGGGCGCACGGGGCAACGGCGGGCGCGCGCGGGGACTTGTCGAACTCATCGATTTGTATGCGACTCTCGCGCGTGCGGCCGGGCTCGCGGTTCCGGCCGGCGTCGAGGGCATGGATCTCGCACCGCTGCTTGCGGATCCGCACAAGAGCGGCAAACCGGCGGCTTACTCGATGGTCGGGCGCAACGAGGATCGCAACCTGTCGCACAAAGAGCCAACGTACTTTGGCCGCTCGGTCCGAACGGAGCGCTGGCGCTACACCGAGTGGGACGGCGGCGGCCGCGGCACGGAGCTCTACGACCACGAGAGCGATCCACGCGAAATGCGAAACCTCGTCGGGCAACCTGAGCACGCAGCTACGGTGGCAGCGATGAAGAAGCTCCTCAAGCGGGTGGCGCAAGTTACCTGAAGTCGCGCCTGCGACCGTATCTTTAGAATCTCAGGCACGATTGTTATAGAAGCAAAGCCGGCGCCTCGGATATATAACGATGCTTTCTTGCGGCGGTCATCTTCGCCGCGGTTCTGCTCGACGGATTGCGGCAGCGGCAGATCGAGAAGCCCACCACGAGAAAGATACGACCGGTCGCCGCCTGAGTCGGCGGCCGCGCGCGTCCACGATGCGAAACCGCAGCACTCGCAGGCCGATCAGCGAGCCGTGATGCCATCCCGTTTTGTGGTCCAGCGCTCCACCGAGCATCACATACCGAAAATGAGTCACAGGCTGCCCAGCGCTGCCGCAGGACCAGCACACTCGCCTGCGTCATGGCCGCGTCCTTCCATCCGACTTCGACCACTGCGGTTGTGCCCGGATATTCGTAGATCGCGTGCACAAGGCTCTCACCTCGCACGTACGGGTTCAGGCGGTGCATTCGCGCATACACTCGACGCGGCTCGCCGAGAACACTGCGCATCATGTCGACGAGATGACTGCCGTATTCAAGGAAGATGCCCGTTTCGGCTTCATTCTTGTAGGCTTCGCCGGGATGCGTGGCGTTGAGGTGCTCGAACCGGGCAAGCGACAGGGCGCCGTAGTCGCCGTTCAGCGCCTGCTCGCGAACCCGCTGAAACCAGGGAGGTATCTGTGGTTCTCGTGGACACCGAACAGGCGATCATAATCCGCGAAGTCGGCTGCAATCGCGCTCGCATTTCCAAGTTGTCAGCGAGCGGCTTTTGGCAGATCACATGGACTCCGGCCTCACGGGCGATTCGGCAGTGCTCCCGATGAAGTGCCCGCGCTGTGAGAATGTCGACGAAGTCCGCCAGCTCGCGGGCGAGCATCTCGCCGAGGTCGCCGTACACCCGCGCACCGGGAGCGAACTGGTCGCGGCGCTGCCCGGCGCGCGCAATCGTGCGGTTACCGAGCGCAACGATGTCGACCTCCGGGATCCGTGCCCAGCCGCGCAGATGATATTCGGCGATCATGCCGCAGCCGTAAACGACGCCGCGAAGCCTGTTCACGGCCGCTTCCGGATGTGCAGCACCCAGTCCTGTCCGGCTGGAAGGTCGACTGTGCTCCCGCTCTCAATCCGGGCGACGGCGCCGGTGCGCGGATCGAAGCGCTCGGCGAGCCAGCCCGCCCCGGGTACCGGCAGCTCGACGCGGCCGCCAGCGGCGCTGTAGAGAACGTACTCTTTCCCAGGCTCGGCGAGCACGTATACGCGCTTTGCGATCAGGTCCTTTTCGTTACCCGCCGGCGACATGCGCCAGTACGCAATGCCGCGCTTCGTCCAGAAGGCGATCAGGTGTCGAATGTCGCCGTACTCGGCCGTGTCCTCCCAAACGGCATTCATGTACGGTCGGCCGTGTTTGTATTCCGTTTTGTCACCGGCCGCGCCATATCCGCCTGCGAGCGCGATGCCCCACATCACGCGCCGATGCTTGTCGCGCGTCAGCGCCACGCCTTTGCCTTCGGTCTGATCGTCCGGTTCGCCGATATAGCCGTACTCATCATTAACGACCGGATAGCCGCGCCCGCGGTTGAACATGATGCTGAAGTAGCCCCAGTCGTCCCCGTGGCGAAAATACTCGCTGCGATTGCCGCCGCTCGCTCTCCATTCATCGGTGTCGCGCCGGGCGCGCCCGCGGTTGCGCACCCCGAGCTGCACGATGACGTGCGAGTACCAGTTCTGGTCGAAGAAGTTCCAGTCGTAGCGGGTCTGCTGGTGAATCGACAGGCCGCGGATGTACTTGCCACGCTCGACCCATGGGTCTTCGCTCCGCATCATGCGGCCAAGCCGGTTCCAGTAATCGATCGGCCGTTTCGTGTAGTTCCACTCGTTCGTCAGACACCAGATCACGTTCGGATACGCCGCGTAGCGCGCCAGCAGGTACCGAGCGAACCGGTGGTCCTGCTCCTCGGTCCCGAAGGACTCCTCCGCCGTGGTGAACATGATCAGGTCCGCGATGACATCCTTAGCTGCCAGGTACTCCACGACGCGGTCGAGCGCGCGGAAATGCTCGGGATCGATGCGATCGTGGTCGTTGTTCAGGTACGCGTCGGTCATCGGAT
>DASSSG010000735.1:0-4690 GCA_035708545.1 Bryobacteraceae bacterium
CTACTACTCGCAGCCCGAGGACAGGTCGGAGCGGTCCGAAAAGCCCCTCGAATCCGATTAGCCAATCGAGTGGGCAGGACGTCATCCTGCGGCCGATTGTTAATCGGCCTGGTCGCAATTTCGTTGGGCAACCCAGCTGCAAAGAAATTCAGCTTGAGTATCAGACTCCGCTAATCTGAATCCATGCCCGCAAGCCCTGAGGACGGCGGCGTGCTCCCGGCCATAGCGCTGATGCTCGCTGCCGGTGCCTGTGCGTTCCTGCTGCTGCGCGCCGCGGATCCGGAGCCGAGCCTTCAGGAACGGCTCGCCCGGCACCGCAATCTAGGCAAGGCGTTCTACGAGAATCCCACCACACAGACCCAGGCAGTCGAGCAGTTCGTCGCTGCGCTGAAGCTCGCCCCCAACTCGGCACGCGAGCGCCTGAATTACGGCCTGGCGCTCCTGCGGGCCGGCAGGACGGCCGAAGGCATCGCCGAGCTCGAACGAGTCCAGAAACAGGATCCCGGGCTCCCGCACACCTGGTTCAATCTCGGGATTCAGTTCAAGAAACTCGGCGAGCAGGATCGAGCGCTCCAGCAGTTCCGGCGCATGGTGGAGCTTGTCCCCGATGAGCCGATCTCGCACTACAATCTCGCCGCCCTGTACAAGCTCGCTGGCGATAATCAGGCCGCGATTCGGCACTTCCAGCTCGCTGCGAAACTGGACCCAAATCTCGCCGCACCGCACTTCCAGCTCTACAACCTCTTTCGGCTGTCCAGCCGTTCCGACGAGGCGAAGCGTGAGCTCGAGACCTTCCAGCGCCTCAGGAAACAACATGAGGGCGCCGCGATCCCGGAAGATGTCGAGTGGAGCAGTTGGGCGGAGATCTACGACGTCATGGCCGACGCGCCCCCGGCTACCCCTCCCGCGGAGCTTCGGTTTACGACCGTCGCGCGTGCGGTCCCCGCGGGCGTCTGGGCCGACGTGGACAATGACGGCAAACCCGAGCAATTGACGCTCGACGCGCGCGGCGCGACGCTTAATGGTAAGCTGCTCGCCGGCCGCCGGTTCAACAAAGCGATCTGGCTCGACTACGATCACGATTACGACCTCGATCTCCTGCTGCTCGGAGCAAGCTCGGTTCTGCTGCGGAACCAGGGGACGGCCGGGTTTGCGGATCGTACGGCCGACTTCCCATTCGCCGACGCCGAGGCAGTCGATGCCGTCGCCTTTCGCGCGGTCGCGGACACGAAGGGCACGGATCTGCTCGTCTCGTTTCGCGGCAGGCCAGGTGTGCTGTACAGGGATCGCCTCGCCGGCACGTACGAACCCACGCCTTCGCCGCTTCCCCCGGCCGCTCATCAATTGCGCGCGGCTGATGTGAACAACGATGGCTGGATCGACATTGTCTGCGCTGATGGCGAGAAACTCGCGTTACTTCACAACAAACGCGGTACGCTCGTTGCCGGGAACATAGCCGGCGCCGCGGCTTCCGGTGACATCGTGCTGGCCGATCTCGAGAACCGCGGGTTTGAGGATATAGTCACCGGAGGCGTGGTTCTGCGCAACGCCGGCGGCGGCAGGTTCACCACGGCCCTCCAGCGGCCATTTCCGATCTGCGGTGCCGGGCGCGCGGCCGATGTGAACGGCGATGGCCGCACCGACATCCAGTGCGACGACCGCACCTTCCTCAACCAGACGAACACCGCGAATAACTGGATCGCGGTGCGGCTCGAAGGGGTGAAGAATCTGAAGCTCACTCCCGGAGCCGAAGTCGAGGTAAAGGCCGGAGCGCGATATCAGAAGAAGATCTATGCTGGCGAGCCGCTCGTATTCGGCCTCGGTCGCGAGAAGATTGCCGACACCGTGCGCATAACCTGGCCGAACGGTCTCATTCAGAACGAAATCAAACAGCCCGCGGGCAAGATGTACACCTACCGGGAGGCACAGCGTCTCTCCGGTTCCTGCCCGATTGTGTGGAGCTGGAACGGCCGGAAATTCGAGTACATCACCGACGTGCTCGGGGTCGCGCCGCTCGGCGCCAGCGCCGGCGATGGTCAGTTCTTCCCCCTCGATCACGATGAATACATCCAGATTCCTGGCGAGTCGCTCGCGATGGAGAACGGCCACTATGAGATTCGCATCACCGAAGAACTGGCCGAGGTGGCCTATCTCGATCAGGTCCGCCTGATTGCCGTGGATCATCCCTCGGCAACCTCTGTTTACACGAACGACAAGTTCAAGGCGCCGCCGTTTCCCGAGTTTCGCCTGTTCGGCGTGAGCCGGCGGATCCCGCCGCGCGCTGCGCGCGAGGGCAACGGCAGCGGCGCGCTCGATCTCGTGCTGCGCCGCGATCGGCGGTATCCGGATGGCTTCCGGCGCAATCTCGGCGGCGTGGCCGAGCTGCATTCACTCGAGCTCGATTTCGGCAGTGGCCTGCCCGCCGACAGTAACTCCGTTCTTATCCTGAACGGCTGGGTGGACTGGGCCGACGGCAGCACGTTTCGCGCGGTCGCACAGGAGAACCCGCGCGGTCTGATCACGCCATATCTGCAGCTAAAGGACAAAGGCGGCCAGTGGCGTACGGTGATCGAGGATATGGGCATGCCCGCGGGAAAACCCAAAACGATTGCCGTCGACCTTACCGGCAAGTGGCTGTCCGATTCGCGCGAGGTTCGCATCGTCACGAATCTCTGTGTGTATTGGGACGAAATCTTCCTCGGAGACTCGAGTGCGCGCCCGCCGGCACGGCTCACCGCCGCGCCCCTGCTCGCATCAGACCTGCGCTTTCGCGGCTTCTCACCCGTGGCCGTGCATCCACAGCGCCGCCAACCCGAGTACTTCGTATATGCGGGCGCGCAGCCGTCGTCGATGTGGAATCCGACCCCGGGACTGTACACGCGCTACGGCGACGTGCGAGAACTCACGGCCGCCGTTGATGACAAGCTCATCGTCATGGGATCGGGGGACGAACTGCGTCTGATCTTCGACGCTTCGTCGCTGCCGCCGCTGCCGGCTGGCTGGAAGCGCGACTTCCTTCTGTTCGCGGACGGCTGGGCGAAAGACCGCGATGCCAACACGGCCTGTTCACAACACACGGAGCCCCTCCCGTTCCACGCCATGAGCCGGTTCCCGTACCCCGCAAATGAAAAATTCCCGGACACGGCGGAACACCGCCGAATCCGGGAACAATATCTCACGCGTCCTGCGCTGCAGCTGATCCGGCCGCTGCGAAGCGCAGCGTTTACTTCGCCAGAGTGAAATTGACTTCGATTTCCGTCACGACCTCGACCGGTTCGCCATTGAGCAGCGTCGGTTCGTAGCGCCACTTACTCACCGCGTCCTTCGCGGCCGTCACCAGATCGGCATCGATATCCGTGTTCAGGACCTCGAGATTGAGGATGTTGCCATCCCGGCCAATCACGGCGCGCATCAGTACAGTGCCTTCGACGCCGCGTGCTTTCGCGCTGGCCGGGTACACGGGCCGCTCCATATGTATCATCCTGCTCGCCTGCAGCGCGCCACCCACGCGCATTCGCCCGTTCTGCATTGCGGCAGGCCGAACTGCCTTCCCCTCCCCGACAATGTTTATCGTCTCCGTGATCTTGCCAACCTGCAGCACCGCGTTCTGAACTACCGCGCTGCCGCCTGTCACCTGGATCCCGCTCTGGGTGTAGAGTTGGAACCCGGCCCTGCGGACCTCGATCGTATATCGGCCCGGAGGAACGGACGCGAACTGATACTCACCGGTGCCGTTCGTCGTGGTGAGCTCCTTGTTGCGCCCTTCCGTATTCACGAGCACGACCCGAGCACCCGCAATCAATCCCCCGCTCGGATCCGTGACAATGCCTGATACCTTCCCGTTCGAGCCCTGCGCCGGCGCCTTCATCGACGCCAGCGGCATCACAACCGCGGCCGTCAGCATTGCCGCACCGGCGAAGAGCTTTCGAGTGACCCCTTCGCGGCGTGCGCCGGCATCGAGCATCGCCAGCACGCGCGTTTCAAGACTGGATCTCTGAGCCATAGCAACCCCCATGGTGAACTGTTCATTGAGAACCGCTGCTCCACGCGCGATCTCCACCAGATGCTGCGCGTACTCCGAACCCTGAATCCCTCCCGCGAGCACGCCGTCATCGCAGGCCAGTTCGCGTTCCTTCCGGATCTGTCGCGCGGCGAACCACACGAGCGGGTTAAACCAGTACACGGCACACGCAATATGTGCCAGCAACTGCGTAAACCAGTCGGCGCGGCGAACGTGCCCGAGTTCGTGCCTGACTACAATGCGCAGCCGATCGCACGTCCACTCGCGCGCTGTCGCAGGCAGCAGAATCGCAGGACGGAGCAGCCCCCACGTCGTCGGCATTGATACGCGTTCGCTGAGCCGGACGCGCACCTGCCGGCGAAGGCCCATGCCGCGCGCGACATCGGCGGCGAGTTCGTCGGCAGCGGCTCCGGTCCAGGTTACCGCAGCAACACGCGCGAGCCCGCAGGCGAGCCGCGCGATCAATGCTCCCGCCACGCCCGCCCAGATCATCAACAGCGGAACTCCGGGCGCTGCGTTCCTCGCCGCCGCAGCCGGTTCAGTCGCATACACAGTCAGCTGCATGCGGCGCACGGCGCCTGCCGCGATGGGAATCTCGACCGCCGGGGAGAACAGTGATATCAGCGGCAGGACCAGCACCCCGACCACCGCGGCGCTCCACACCAGATG
>DASSSG010000736.1:0-4356 GCA_035708545.1 Bryobacteraceae bacterium
ATCGCCGCATCGCCCACCACCTCGGGCAGTGAACTCACGTTGGTGGTCACAACCGGGGTTCCGGTGGCCATGGCCTCGAGCGGCGGCAGTCCGAAGCCTTCGTACAGCGACGGAAACACGAACGCCCGCGCGGAAGCATAAAACACCTTCAACGTGTCAAAGGGCACGAAACCCAGAAAGCGCACTGCCTGCTCCATTCGGGTCTGAATGACCGTCCGGCGGACCTCAGGATGTTTCGAGATCTCGTCGCCGATGATAATCAGCCGCAGATCCTGGTACTCCGGATGATTCTCGAGTTCGCCGCGCACAACCGCGAATGCCTCCACCAGCCGCGGAATGTTTTTGTGCGGGCGTATCCGCCCGGCATAGAGAATGAACGGATAGTTAATCTGGTACCGCTCGAGAATGCGGCGCGTGTCGGGGCTGTCGCGCTCCGCAGGCATCTCCAGGAACTCCGGATCCGGCGCGCTGTAGACCAGCCGGACGCGTCTCTTGGGGATTCCAAGCAGGTTTTCGACGTCGCGCCGTGTGGCATCGGAGACCACGATCACGCGTGAGGCGCGGATGAGCCCGCGCCGAAAGCGGTACAGGCGCATGCTTTCGCGCCACCCGCTGACATGATTCCCGAACAGCAAACTGCTCATGTCATGAATGGTGACCACGTAGGGGTTCGGCAGCAACATCGGGACCGCGTTCAGTGGAATGTGCACTAATTGCGGCGCGAAGTTCCGGACGAACAGCGGGTAACGCACGTGGTCGCTTCGGTCAGAGTCCCTGCGGGCATACTGGACCGTCTCGAAATTCGCCGGCAGATGGCTGAAGCCGGCGGCATCGTCCGGCATGGCGGTCAGCGTGTAATGGTTCTCGCGGTCGATCTCGCCGAGAGCGTTAACCAGATTCCTGATGTACGTGCCGATACCGAAGTCGCGGATATGACGGACGTCGATAACGACACGCAGGGCCATGCGCTCAGGCGGTAGCGGCGCTGAGCTTCCAGCTGTACAGCGGAAAGCGGTCGGCGAGAATTCCGACACGGCGCCGCACGGCGGCCAGATTGTCCTGCGATTCCGGGTTCGCCAGCACCTGGGCGATAAGACCCGCGATCTCGCGCATTTCGGCCTCGCGCATTCCACGTGTGGTCACGGCAGGGCTGCCGAGCCTCAGCCCGCTCGGGTTGAACGGCGGGTTGGTGTCGAAAGGAATCGCGTTGCGGTTCACCGTGATCCAGGCCTCATCGAGCGCCGTCTGCGCCTGCTTGCCCCTGAGAGCTTTCGCAAAAACGTCGATGAGCAGCAAATGCGTATCGGTTCCGCCGGAAATCACACGGTAGCCTTCCGCAGCCAGGGACTGCGCAAGAACGCGCGCGTTGACCGCCACCTGCCGCTGGTAATCAGAGAATTCCGGCGTCATCGCCTCGCGGAAGCACACGGCTTTGGCGGCGATTACGTGCATGAGCGGGCCGCCCTGTGCTCCCGGGAAAACCGTCTTGTCAATCGCAGCGGCGTACTTTTCGCGCGCCAGAATGATGCCCGAGCGGGGACCGCGCAGCGTCTTGTGCGTGGTCGATGTGACGATGTCCGCATACTCGCACGGATTCGGATGCAGGCCCGCCGCCACAAGGCCCGAAAAGTGGGCCATGTCGACGAGCAGGACCGCCCCCGCGATGTCGGCCGCCTGGCGGAAGCGTCGAAAGTCAATGATTCGCGGGTAGGCGCTGCCTCCCGCGATGATCATCTTCGGTTTGTGCTCGGCCGCGAGCCGCTCGAGCTCGTCGTAGTCGATGATCTCGTCGTCCCGGCGCACGCCATAGGGAACGATCTTGTACGTCTTGCCGGAGAAGTTGAGCGGGTGGCCATGCGTCAGATGCCCCCCGTGAGCAAGGTCCATGCCGAGCACGGTATCGCCGGGCTCGAGGACTGCGGCATACGCCGCCTGATTGGCCTGCGAGCCGGAGTGCGGCTGCACGTTCGCGTACTCGGCCCGAAAAAGCTGCTTTGCGCGCTCGCGCGCGAGATTCTCTGCGATGTCGACGTATTCGCAGCCCCCGTAGTAGCGCTTGCCGGGATAGCCTTCGGCGTACTTGTTCGTGAGTACACTGCCGGTGGCCTCCAGCACCGCCTGAGACGTGAAGTTCTCGCTCGCGATCAGTTCGAGCCTCGAATGCTGCCGGAGCAGTTCCTGATCGATCGCGGCGGACACTTCAGGATCTACAGCGGCGAGCGGCCGCGCCATAAGCTGCTGTTGCGTCATGAGCGGGTTGTCCTTCAGGCGTCGGGAGAAGGACGATTTTACCATGCTGGCCGCGCGGCACCCTTCCCGGCGGCGAGCGGCGGCCGGGCGGACTATAACTTCCTGAGCACGATGTTCCGGAATTCGATCTTCATCGGCGGACCCATATGCAATTGCAGGCCGAGGGCGCCTTCCGACGCGCGGCCCTGCGGGTCGTCGTCCACGAACAGGCTCATCACGTGACCGTTGATGACGTGAACGATCGTGCTGCCGCGCGCCACGATGTGCACCTGGTTCCAGTCATCGGTTTTGATGAATGCCTGGAGCGCATCCGGCTCACCCGGCGAGCCGATCAGTTTGCGGACGGCACCGGGCGCCATGCGCGTAAAGCGGCCTCGCTCGGCCAGGAACCCGCGGCCGCGCTCCTCGTACAACATGCCCGTATGCATATTCCGGCCGTCGATATCGGCCTGATAGCCTTTCAACACCCACTTGCCGGCATCGGCAACAGCCGCGCTGCGGTACTGCACACCACTGTTGCCGGTGGCGCTGATTCTGTATTCGAGCTTGAGCTCGAAATCCGCCGTATTGCCGCGGCGCCAAATGATGAACGTATTCTGCTTCAGCACCTTGTCGGCGGTGGTTTCGCCGACGATCGCGCCGTTTTCTGCACGCCAGAATGCAGGGTCGCCATCCCAGTTGGCCAGTGTCTTACCGTCGAAGATCGCTTCAAAGCCGGTATTGTCATCCGGCGCGGGGGCGGGCCGGCCGCGCGGCCGCTGGCCACTGGCCGGAGGCTGTTGTGCAGCGGCCATGAGCGTCGCGAGCAGCAGAGCAGAAATCCCAGAGCGGGCCGTCAGAATGAAAGTGGTCATGCGAGTGTCTCAGTCAGCGTGATTATGTCATTTCTCGCGGGTTACCCGCGACGTGCCCGCCCTTCAGCATCAGCGTCGAGACAGTTCGAGCCCGCCGCCGGCTGTTGCCGGGCCAGACACGCGGCCATCTGCTAACCTGGTAACAGAAGTCCCTTGGCCGTCGAACAGCTCTACGCCGAACTGGACGCCAAAGTCCGCGCGCTCCGCCCCGGCGAGGACCTCGCCGCGCTCCAGACCGCGTTCGAATTCGCCGAACAAAAACATCGGGGCCAGCTCCGCGACTCGGGAGAGCCGTATATGGTCCACCCGCTGCACGTCGCCCTGCTCCTCGCGGACATGCAGATGGACATGGTGTGCCTCGAAACCGGCCTGCTCCACGATGTCGTCGAAGACACCTCGGCGAGCATTGAGGACATTCAGAAGAACTTCGGCGCGGAGGTTGCGCGCTGCGTTGACGGCGTTACCAAGCTCACGCGGCTCGACCTCACGAGTCGCGAAGAGCGCCAGGCCGAGAGCATGCGCAAGATGCTGCTGGCCATGGTAAGCGACATCCGCGTGATCATCATCAAACTCGCGGACCGGCTGCACAACATGCGAACGCTGGGCGCCGTCTCGCGCGACCGCCAGGTCCGTATCGCTCAGGAGACGCTGGACATCTACGCGCCGATCGCGAACCGCCTCGGCATGGGAAAAATGCGCGGCGAACTCGAGGATCTGGCGTTCAGCTATCTCGAACCGGAAGCCTACAGCGAGCTTTTGCGCGAGATGGAGGAGCGGCGGCAGGCCGCCGAGCAGGTTCTGGACGACATCCGCCGCACGATCGAGCTGAAGCTTTCACGCGAAGGAATCCCGGCGAAGGTGGACGGGCGTCTCAAGCGCGCTTACTCCGTGTACCAGAAGCTCAGGCGACAGAAGATCGCTGTCGATCAGGTGTACGACCTCGTCGCGGTTCGCATCATTACGGATTCGGTCAAGAACTGCTACGCCGCGCTCGGGGTCATCCATAATGAATGGCACCCGATTCCCGGCCGTATCAAGGACTTCATCGCGATTCCGCGGCCCAACCTGTACCAGTCGCTGCATACATCCGTCATGGGGCCTGGAGGCCTCGCCTTCGAGGTGCAGATCCGCACGGAGGAGATGCACCGGATCGCCGAGGAAGGCATCGCGGCGCATTGGAAGTACAAGGAAGGCCGCGTCGGGGCAGACCGTGACGAACAGTACTTCGTCTGGCTGCGCCAGTTGCTCGAGT
>DASSSG010000737.1:0-2650 GCA_035708545.1 Bryobacteraceae bacterium
AGTCACGATCGCGTGCGATCTCGGTGAACGAGCTGACCGAGTGGATTCTCGCACAGCCACACAAGGTGCTTCTGTGACACCGTTGATCGCGCTCGACCGTATTGCCCGCGAACTCTGGATAAAGGACGAAGGCTGCGGACCGACTGGTTCATGGCTGGATCGCTTTGCGCCGGCAGGCGTCACCTTCGAGGATCTCCTCGAGCCGCCGCCGCTGACGCCGGAAGCGCTGGCCGCGGTCACCGCCGAAGTCGCGCAGCAGGCCGGCGCGGACGTGACAATCGTTTCGGAACCGCACGCCGGGGTGTCCGTTCGCGAGGCGGTCGATGCCGGTCTCGAAGTGCTGCGACTGCATGGGTTCCTGCCATCGATTCGCGCGGCGAAGGCGCTGGTGTCGCGGCCGCAGTCGGGCCGGGTGGTCGTCATCAATCCGCAGTCCGGTCTGCGCGATCTGCACGTGTACGCGAGGCGCTTCGCGAGGACAGTGCAGGAGGAGACGGACAAGCTCGGCGGGCTGATTACGCCGAGGTAGCCCTGAAGGGCACGTCGGTTTCGTTCACGATGCGAATCGCCGAGAGCACCTGGCGCGTAGCGGTGCTCCGGTTCAGCGTATAGAAATGAACGCCGGGCGCGCCACCCTGGAGCAGCTCCAGGCACTGCGCAGTGGCATGCGCCACTCCAAGCTGCATCACGGCTTTGGGATCATCGCGGCGGCGGTCGAGCTCGGCGGCCAGACGGAAGGGCAGGCCGGCGCCGCACATCGTGGTCATGCGCTCGACGCCGCTGGCACTCGTGATCGGCATTATGCCGGGGATGATCGGCACGGTGATCCCGCAGCCGCGGGCGTTCTCGATGAACTCCCAGTAGCGGCGATTGTCGAAGAACAGTTGCGTAATGATGAACTCCGCGCCAGCCTCCACCTTTCGCCTGAGGTTCATCAGATCGACGGCGGGGTTGCCGCACTCGATGTGTTTCTCGGGATAACCGGCGCCGCCGAGGCAGAAGGCGTCCCCGTAGTTCTCGCGGATGAAGCTGACGAGCTCATTTGCGTACCGGCAGCCGCCCTCGGTCGGGACGAACTCCCTCTGGCCCTTCGGCGGATCGCCGCGAAGCGCGAGCACGTTGACGACAGCACTGTCGGCCAGCCGATCGAGCACGATGCGAAGGTCGTCCTTTGTCGAACCAACACAGGTCAGGTGCGCCATGGCTTCGATGCCGGTGTCGCGCTTGATACGGGTGACGATGTCAATCGTCTTCTCGCGCGTAGAGCCGCCGGCGCCGTAGGTGACCGACACGAAATCGGGCGCGAGCGGGCGCAGCTCGGCGATGGTGCGCTCGAGCTGCTCGGCGGCCTCGTCGGTCTTCGGGGGGAAGAACTCGAACGAGAACACCGGCCGGCCTCGCGTCAGGATGTCGGCGATGCGCATTTCGTCAATTGTAACTATTGTGCAAGGACGCTTACTATCTTCTCCGGGTCGTTTGGTACCAGGACGGGCTGGTTGGCGAAAGTGGCTGCAATCGGCGAACCGTCGGGCGCCTGGAGTGAGCCTGTGTGATAGCGGTAGATGTAATCAGGATCCTTGAGAAGGTTGCCGGTCAGCACGCCGACGACATCGTCGGACGCACCGATTACGCCGGAAGCACGACGCTTGCGGATTCCGGCGAGGGTAGCGGCGGATGCCGGTTCGCAGCCAATACCGGCACGGCCGACCCACGCCTTTGCGTCGGCGATCTCCTGCTCAGAGACCTTTTCGACCACACCGGTGGAGGACGAAATCTCGTGTATAGCCTTGGGCCAGGAGACCGGAGCGCCAATTCTGATCGCGGTGGCGAGCGTCTCCGGATGCTCAACAGGCCGGAACGCGGCTGCCCCTGAAGCACGCCAGTACTCGTAGAACGGGGCCGATCCGGCCGCCTGAACTACAGCCAGCCTGGGCATTTTCGAGATGAAGGCGAGCTGTTGCAGCTCACGCAGAGCTTTGCCGAAGGCCGATACATTGCCGAGGTTGCCGCCGGGCAGCACGATCCAGTCCGGGGCGTGCCAGTCGCGCTGGTCCAGCATTTCCACCACGATCGTCTTCTGCCCTTCAATGCGGAACGGGTTGATCGAGTTGAGAAGGTAAATCCCGAGCCGGCCGGCGAGAATGCGAATGAGCTGCAATATCTGATCGAAATTCGCTTCGATCTGCAGGGTTCGCGCGCCGTACTCGAGCGCCTGCGCAAGTTTGCCGTAGGCGATGTTTCCCGCGGGGATGAAGATGATCGGCTGCAGGCCCGCCGCGCTCGCGTAGGCGGCCATGGACGCCGAGGTGTTCCCAGTCGAGACACAGGCAACACGCTGCATACCGAGACGGACGGACTGCGCGACCCCGCAGGTCATGCCGTTGTCTTTGAACGAGCCCGTCGGATTGAAGCCCTGATGTTTGAAGACGAGTTTATCCATGCGGGCGTATTCCGCAGCGCGCGGGGCATCGAGCAGCGGGGTGTTGCCTTCGCGGAGGCTGACGATGTGGCGGGTATCATCGAGGAACGGAATGATCTCGCGGTAGCGCCAGACGCCGCTCTGCTCGGTGACGGAGTTATCGCGGCGGCGATCACGCCATGTGCGCTTCAGCGCGGAGGCGTCGACGCGCCCGTAATTGTATGCGGTTTC
>DASSSG010000738.1:0-4989 GCA_035708545.1 Bryobacteraceae bacterium
GTCCGTATCCGCATTGAAGATCTGCTGAAAGAGTCGCCGCGTGCGGCCACCCGCAAATCACATCCGTCCTGATAGAATAGATTTCAACTGTCCATCGTGCGCCCGTAGCTCAGCTGGATAGAGCGTTTGCCTCCGGAGCAAAAGGTCAGAGGTTCGAATCCTCTCGGGCGTACCACACTTCCCCAACATGATCTACTGAAAAGACAGTACCTGGCGGCCCGGATCACGAAATTCTCCGGTTACCCCGACTTCGTCCTGGTTGGGCCAATTTGGGCAGTATTGGAGGCGTAGCTGGCCCCAGAAGTTGGCCTGGGCCAACTTTCGATCTGGTTTGTCCCGTCGTCATATTCCAGGAGCATTTGCTCGAGTTCTGGACCTCGTTTGTGCATGCTGCCATACCACTCCATCGCCCGGTCCATGTCTGCCTGTGATGGATGTACATAGCGCATGAGCAAGCTCAGATCGGCGTGCCCAGGGATCTTCGCGAGTACAGGAAGTGACCCGCCACTGCGTGCGAACCGTGTGGCGAACATATGTAACTTCCGAGAACATCCCGAACAGCCCAGATTAACGATCTCTACCAAACGTCCGGTAGATACGTGAACACGCGGGCGGGCACTCCGCCCGGCAAGTACCAATCGCAAATAACAAGATGTGGCACGCTGACGTCTCCTATGCCGCTGCGTTTCGAGATCAGCCGTTTTCCCTGGAAAATCTGCTATCCAGCGCTCCGGACGCCGATTCGAGTCTTTTTGAACGTGCAACGCGGGTGGGCAAATGAACGCACGATCCAGCCGTCGTGCGGTGCGAGCGTGTTGACCTTTGAGTCAGAAACCCAACGAAGCCTTTGCTCTGAATTCAGCCCGGTTCACGAAGATCGAGTGGCTGTTCTGCTCCCCGCACGACCAGCGGGCCGTGTCGTGCACCACGTTCTCATTCCGCTGGCGCAAGTAGCGAAGACGCTGGACATTCATCTTCTCCGATGAGTACGAGGGACCAAAAACGCACCGGTGGCCGGTCGGATATAGCTCGATGCGCGGCCGGTTGAGGAGACGATTATTTGTGGACTTTACGCGTGCAATGTTGCAGGCCGCGCTGTCGAGATTTTCGCGGTTCACGGCTACAAACGACAGGAGTGTATCCCTCGCGGGAACGTTGCTGCGTGGCGCACCTTTACGCTTCTTAGATTTGACTCTGAGCAGTCCTGCTGAGCTTAGTCGGATTCCCAAATACCTTCCCCTCATCCCCCTGCTTACGCATCCAGCTCCGCAACCTCTGACGCAGATTCTCGAGCGTGCGCCGGTGTTTCGGATCGGCGGCGAGGTTGCGGTTTTCATGAGGATCCGCCACCACGTCGTACAATTCCTCAGCCGGGTGTTCGTGATAGCGGCGCACGACGGCGGCCGCGGCTGGATCGCTCTGCGCCTTGCGCACCCACGAATCGAAGTAGTCTCTCCCGTCGCGTCCGCCGGCTTTGTCGATATGCGTCGTGTATCGGAATTCCGGGTGCAGATTGAGGATGTACTTGTGCCTGGCGGTGCGAACGCAGCGCATCGGGAACACATTGAAATCACGATCGCCGGAGTGCGCGCCGTAGATTTCTGTCCGGTGCCTGTCCTGCCCCAGAAACACGTGTTCGAATGACCGGCCGTCGATGTCCTCCGGCGCTTTGGCACCGGCGATCACCAGAAGAGTCGGCAAGATGTCGCAAAAGCTGATCATCGCGTTTGCTCTGCTGCCCGGCCGGATGACACCCGGCCAGATCGCGATGAATGGCTGAAGAATGCCGGCATCGTACAGGCTCCACTTGGCGAACGGCCACTGCGCGCCGTTATCGGACGTGTAGATGAACAGCGTGTTGCGGCCAAGATAGCGCTTCGCGCTCGAGTAGATCTCGCCAAGCTGTTTGTCGGCGAGGCTAACGTCTGTGTAGTACTTCGTGCGTTCCTCGCGAGTCTCGGGAGTGTCGACGAATGTGGGCGGCAGTTCGACTCTCGCCGGATCGTAGCCCTCGTTCGGCGCCCAGTAGACATGCGGGCTGTGCGAGTTGACGAACATGCAGACGGGCTGAGCTCTCGTGCTGCTCGCGTCGCGACGTTTCAGCCAGTCCTCGACAGCCGGCGTGTCCAGATCGGAGTTGAGCGGGCCGCGCCGGATCTCGCTCGGCACCCATTCGAGATCGGGATAGTTCTCCTTTGGCTGGTAGTGGCTCTTGCCGAAATGAGCAACGCGATAGTCGGCTTGTTTGAGGTAAGTCGGCAAGGTGCGGATGCCCGGGGTCAGGCCCGAGTGGTTCGGCAAAGCGCCGTTCCGGGCAGGCATGAGGCCGCTCATGATGATCGCGCGTGACGGCACGCACGTCGGCGAGCCGGTAAAGGCACGCATGAACACCATCCCGTCGGAGGCGAGTTGCTGCATTGCCGGTGTACGCACGACGCGGCTGCCGTAGACCGAAGAGTCCCGGTAACCGTGATCGTCGGAGAGGAAGAAGACGATGTTCGGCCGGGAAGACTGGTGGGCGAGCGCGGGCGCTGCGAGGCCGGCGAGCATCGAGCGGCGTGTAAACTGATGACGCATACGTTTCTCGTATGACATACCACACGAGACGATGAAGCGGCGGACCTTTCTTCAGGGCGCGCTGGCACGGCCGGCGTCGTCAAAACCGAACGTTCTTCAGATTCTGATCGACGACATGGGGTATGCCGATCTGAAGTGTTACGGCGGCCCGATTTCCACGCCGAACATCGATCGCATCGCCGCGGAGGGAATCCGGTTTACGCAGGCCTCTGTGGCGTCACCGATCTGCTCGCCTTCGCGCGTCGCTATCATGACGGGTCAGTTCCCATCGCGACACCGCGTCTATTCATACTTCGATACGCGCAAGCGTCAACGCGAGCTGGGAATGCCCGATTATCTCGACCTCAAGGCACCTTCGGTTGCGAGGACGTTTCAGCAGGCGGGATATGCGACCGGACACTTTGGCAAATGGCACATGGGAGGCGGCCGCGACGTCGGCGACGCTCCGCTGCCGACGGAGTACGGGTTCGACGAATCGCTGACGTCGTTTGAAGGACTCGGAAATCGCGTGTTGCCTCCGGGCAGGCTGTCGGAGATGAACGAGAAGCTCGGGCGCGGGAAGATCAGCCATGCACCGCAGGCCGATCTGACCGGTATTTACGTCGATCGAACCATCGAGTTCATTCGCCGCAGCCGCGAGGCGATGAAGCCGTTCTACGTACATCTCTGGCTGAACGATGTACACGATCCCTTCGCGCCCAAACCGGAGCTGATGACCAAATACGAGGCGTACACCTCCAACAAATACGTGCAGCAGTATTTCGCCACGATCGATGAAATGGACCGGCAGATCGGGCGACTGCTCGAGTCCATCGACGACAACACACTGGTTGTACTGCTGAGTGACAACGGTCCCACTGCATGGCCGCGCTATTACCAGGAGGGGCTGGAACCGCCGGGTTCAACCGGCGGACTCCGCGGAAGGAAGTGGAGCCTGTACGAAGGCGGCATCCGGGTGCCCATGATGGCTCGACTGCCGGGCCGGATTCCGGCAGGTCGTACAGACCAGACCACCGTCGTTTCATCGCTCGATCTGTTCCCCACCTGTTGCCGGCTGGCTGCCATCGCTGCGCCTGGATTTGCGTTCGACGGAGAAGACATGTCCGCAGCGTTCCTGGGTCGTCAGTTAACGCGCAGACGCGACCTGTTCTGGGAGTATGGACGGGATGCCACCTACCTCCGCCCCGCACGCAGGTACGATCAAAGCCCGAACCTGGCGATCCGCAGCGGCCGATGGAAGCTCCTCATGAACGACGATGGCTCGTCACGCGAGCTTTACGACCTGCAGCGATGGCCGATTGAAGACAAGAATGTTGCCGCCGAACATGCCGATGTGACCCGGAAGCTGGCGAATCGATTACTGTCCTGGAGGAGATCACTGCCATAGCAGGCAGCCCGGTCAGCGATCAGTTTGCGCCGCTCTGATACTGCGGTGTCCACATCCACGGGATCGTGTTCGTCCGGCGAGCCCAGTGCTCCCACTGCGTGACCATCTGTTTCAACCGCTCCGGATGCTGCGCGGCCAGATCCTGCATCTCCGTTCAGTCTGCCTCCAGATCGTACAGCTCCCAACGACCGGCCGGATCGACGGCCACTGCCTTCCACTTCCCGATACGAATCGCTCGGTTTCCCTCGTGCTCCCAGAACAGCGGTCCACGCTCGATCCGCTTCCCACCGAGAGCCGGCACGAGACTGCGACCTTCCATCGGCGGCATCGTGGCGGGGTAGCTCGCACGCGCCAGTTCGACACAGGTAGGCATCAGGTCGATAATGTGCCCCGGCTGCGACTCGATCGCGTTGCGCCGCCGTATTCCGCGAGGCCAGTGCGCGATGAGCGGCGTGGCAATGCCGCCTTCGTGAATGTAGTGCTTGTACAAACGCCATGGCGTGTTGCAGGCGTTGGCCCAGCCCGAGCCGTAGCTGTGATACGTGCCGGGCTGCCCCATACGCTCCAGCGCCTCACCCCGATGCAGCACGTTCTGCGGCCCGCTGTTAAAGTCGAAGCCCCAGGGATCCCATTCCGCGCAGGCGCCATTATCGGACAGGAACAGCACCAGCGTGTTGTCGAGCTGGCCGTTAGCGCGCAGGTTGTCGATCACGCGCCCGATGTTACGGTCCATGATGTCGACCATGCCGGCAAAGATCGCCATCCGCCGGGCCAAATCTTTTCTGCGATCGGCCTCGATCGAATCCCAGGCCGGGTTCGTCTTGTCCGCCCACCGCGTCTGCTGGTTGAAGCGATTCGGCGGGATCTCGCTCCGCGGAGTCAGTTGCAGACTGCGCGTGGTCAGCCCGAGCCGTTTCAACCGCTGGTGACGCTGCTCGCGAATGCGATCCCATCCCTGCTCGTAAATCGGTGCGTATTTGTCGATTAGGTCTTTCGGCGCGTGCAGAGGGAAGTGCGGCGCGTTG
>DASSSG010000739.1:0-6775 GCA_035708545.1 Bryobacteraceae bacterium
CAGCGAGCGGGGCCCACATCGACAACGGCGACTCGTGCGCGTGTTCCCATGCGTGGTGATCGCCGCGGAAATCGCCGAAGAACGCGAGGAAGATCGAGCGGAAAACGTAGAAGGCGGTCATTCCGGCGGTGATCACGCCGATCCAGTACATCCATGGGGCGTGATGGTGTGCGGCCATGAGGATGGCGTCCTTACTGAACCAGCCGGAGGTAAACGGCACGCCCGCGATGGCGAGCGCCGCGGCGAGCAGCGTCCAGAACGTGATCGGCGCTTTGGCACGCAGCCCACCCATCTTCTGGAGGTCCTGCTCGCCGCTGAGCGCGTGGATGACGCTGCCCGCGCCGAGGAAGAGCAGCGCCTTGAAAAACGCGTGCGTCACGATGTGCCAGATGCCGGCGGCGAACGCGCCGACGCCGAGGCCGAGGAACATGTAGCCGAGCTGCGAGACGGTCGAGTAGGCGTAGACCTTCTTGATGTCGTTCTGGACGAGGCCGATGGTAGCGGCAAAAACCGCGGTGGCGAGGCCGATGATGGCGACCACGTTCATCGCGATCTCGGAATGCTGGTAGAGCGCGGCCGAGCGGGCCACCATGTAGACGCCGGCCGTGACCATGGTGGCGGCATGGATGAGCGCGGAGACCGGCGTCGGGCCGGCCATGGCGTCAGGCAACCAGATGTAGAGCGGGATTTGGGCGGATTTGCCCGTCGCACCGACGAACAGGAGCAGGCAGATGGCGGTCAGAATACCGGCGCCGTGCTCGGCGGGCATCGACTTCGCCTGATCGAACACGCGTCCGAAATCGAGCGAGCCGAACGTGAGGAAGATCAGGAATATGCCGAGCGAGAAGCCGAAATCGCCGATGCGGTTGACGACGAACGCTTTCTTCGCGGCGTCGCCGGCGAACTTCTCGAGAAAGTAAAAGCCGATGAGCAGGTAGGAGCAGAGGCCCACGCCTTCCCAGCCCACGAACATGACCAGGTAGTTGCCCGCGAGCACCAGAACCAGCATGAAAAACATGAACAGGTTCAGAAAGGCGAAAAAGCGATAGTAGCCGCCCTCGTGGCCCATGTAGCCGATCGAGTAGATGTGGATCAGCGTGCCGACACCGGTAACGACCAGCAGCATGACCGCGGTCAGGCGGTCGAGCATCAGATCAACGCCGATGTTGAAGGTGCCGCTGGCGAACCAGGTGAAGTAGTGTTCGACGTGCGGCTGCCCGCCCCAGCCGGTGGCGAGGAGAACTTTGAGCGCCCACAGGAAAGAAAGCAGCGAAGCGCCGACGCCGATCAGGCTGACGAGCGGGTTTGAAAAACGGCGGCCGAGAACGCCGTTCACGACAAAGCCGGCGAGCGGAAGAACGGGAATCAGCCAGAGATGCTGCATCGTCAGTTCCTGAGACTGCTCACCTCATCAATGTGGAGTGTGGCGCGGTTCTTGTAGACCGTCAGGATGATGCCGAGGCCGACGGCGGCTTCCGCGGCGGCGACGACCATCACGAAAAACGAGAAGATGTGGCCATCGACTTGTTTGAACTGATATGAGAACGCGACGAAGCTGAGGTTCACGGCGTTGAGCATCAGCTCGATCGACATGAAGACGGTGATGATGTTTTTGCGGAACAGGAAGCCCGCGATGCCGAGCGCGAAGAGGACGGCGCTGAGCAGGAGATACCACGACAGGGGGACGGTGGTCGGGAGCGCTGGCATCAGCGGCGCTCCTCGCGGCTGAACAGCCAGAGCGCCGGTTGGCAACCGGCGCGCAGGATTTCATCCTGCGCCACACTGCCTGACCAGAGCTTCAGGAGCCGCCGGTGCACTTATATCTCCTTGCGAGCCAGCACGACCGCGCCTACTATCGCGATCAGGATCAGGATTGACGTAACCTCGAACGGCAGGAGGTAGGTCGTAAACAGGCTGCGGCCGACCTCGGCTCCGCCGGCGGCGGTGAAGGTCCCGAACTTCACTTCGGCGCTCTTCGGCAGGAAGGACTGAATAATAAAGCTGAGCACGCCGACAAAGGCGGCGAAGATCGGGATGCCGAGCCATTTGACCAGGCGCGATCTGCCTTTGCCGCGCTCGGCGCCGGCGTTCAGCAGCATGATAACGAAGACGAAGAGCACCATGATGGCGCCGGCGTAGACGATCATCTGGGCGGCGGCGATGAACTCGGCTCCGAGCAGCAGATAGAGAACCGCGAGCGAGCCCATGACACCAACCAGCGACAGCGCACTGGCTATCGGGTGCGTCTGCACGATCAGGCTCACGGCGGAGACAAGCGCGAGGAATGCGAAGAGCAGAAAGAGGATGACGTCGAGGCTCATTTGCCGGGGTAGAGGGCCACGAGAATGCCCGTGACGAGCAGGTTGAGAATCGCAAGAGGGAACAGGAACGTCCACGCGAAGCGCATGAGCTGGTCATAGCGGAAGCGCGGAAGCGTGCCTCTGATCCAGATAAAGAGAAAGAGCAGCACGCCGGTCTTGAACACGAACCAGAACAGCGGCAGCAGGATCGGCTGGGCGGCGGGGAGAAGGAAAAGCGCGGCGAGCAGGAACGCGATCAGGCCGGCGGCGCTGAGTGTGATGCGGTCAAACGGGCGCGCGGGATTGAGTGCGTGATACAGGGAAACAGCTCCGGCAAACGCGAGAATGACGGCGGGCAGAAAGTTCGATCCGTACTCGGCCGGCCAGAGCGGCGTCCAGCCGCCGAGGAAGAGCGTCGTTGCTATGGCCGTGAAGGTCACCATATTGCAGTATTCGGCCATGAAGAACGCGGCGAACTTCATGCTCGAGTACTCGGTGTGGAAGCCGGCTACGAGTTCGTTCTCGGCTTCGGGGAGGTCAAAGGGGACGCGGTTGGTCTCGGCGAATCCGCAGATCAGAAAAACGAGGAAGCTGATGATCTGCGGCCAGGGGCCCTGGAAGATGGTCCACCGCGGCAGAAAGCCGAAGTAGTAGCCGGCCTGCGCGTCCACCATTTCGCGCAGGCTGAGCGTGTTCAGCAACAGCAGCGGCGAGGCCAGCGCGAGCGCGAGCGGCAGCTCATAGCTGATCATCTGGGCAGAGCTGCGCAGGCCGCCGAGCAGCGAGTATTTGTTGTTCGATGACCAGCCCGCGAGGGCGACGCCATAGACCGACACCGAAGAGATCGCCAGCACGAAGAGAATGCCGATCTTCAGGTCGGTGAGCTGGAGCCAGGTGCGCACGCCGAAGATGTTGACTTCCGGACCGAAAGGGATGACCGAAATTGCAATGAGCGCGAGAAACACCGCCACGAACGGCGCGAGCAGGTAGAAGAACCTGTTGACGTAGGGCGGAAGCAGATCTTCTTTCGTAATCAGCTTGATCACGTCGGCCAGCGGCTGCAACAAGCCGTGCGGGCCTACGCGGTAGGGGCCCATCCGGAGCTGGATGTGCGCGAGTACTTTGCGCTCGACCCACTGGATGTAGGCGAGGGCGGTGAGCAGAACGAACGCCACGATGGCGGCTTTGATCAGGCTGATTATGTAGAAGTTGCCGAGGAGTTCGGTCATTGCCGACCGCTCCGTGACGGTTGCGGTTCGGTTTCGGACACGCCCGGGGCGGGGTACGGGGGAACTCCGCGGGTATCGGCTCCGTGCGGGCGCGGGCCCGTCTCGAACAGATGCGGCTCGGCCTCGAGCGGACGATCGGCGGAAGCCTGCACGTGCGGGCGCGGGCCGACACCCGAGGCCGGGTCGGAGTAGCGGATCGAATACAACTCACCGGGATATTCGAGCACGGACCTGAGCACGCGGGAATAGCGGCCGAGGGTGCCGGATGTGAAAAGCGTGTCGGCGGCCGAGGAGACAAGCTCGGGGATGCTGTCGAAGGTGACGCGGCCGTTGACGGGACCCGCCTGGGGCGCGCCGCCCGTCATTACCGTGGGCAGCGGGACATCATAGCCTTTGACGGTCCGGCGGATCTCGTTGAAGATCGCCTTCCACTCCGGCGCGATGCCAAGGTCGAGCTTCATCTCCTTCGCGAGCAGGCCCATGATCTCGAGGTCGGCCTTCGTGCCCATGACCTTGTTACCGCGGCGGAGCATCTGCACCTGCCCGCAGACGTTCGTGAAGGTACCTTCCTTTTCGTACGCGGAGGCAGCGGGAAAGATCACGTCGGCGCGCATCGCAGTTTCCGTCAGGAACATGTCCTGCACGACGACGAACGCGTTTTCGGAGCCGAGCTTGCCGTAGCGGAGAGGGTTTGCACCAACGACCCAGAGCACGTCGAGATCGTTTCGCGCGACCATCCGGGCCAGGCTGAGAGCGTTGCCTTCGCGCGCCTGGTAACCGGGACCGAGGCCGGGCAGAAGCCCCATGTCGGCCGCGCCGCGGGAGTTTGCGTAGTCGACGAGGCACACCCATTTGAGCGGGATTCCGAGGCCGCCGGCGAACTGAGCGAGGTGGACGAGCTTGCCGGCTTTGACGGCGTCGCCGAACAGGATGGTGAGCTCGGGCTCTTTCGAAAGCTGGTCGCGGATGGACTCAAGCGCTTTTTCGACGTCGCCGCCGGGTTCATAACGCACGCTCCTGACGGCGTACTTGTCTTCGCGCACCGGACCAGGAGTCACGACGTACATGTGCATGCCGTGATGCCGCCAGTTCTCGCGCAGCTTGAAATGCAGCAGCGGGTGCTGCTGGGCGAGATCGGAGGCGATAACGAGGGCTGCTTTCGTCGTGTAGAGGTCTTCGAGTGTCGCGAGCCTGCCGCGTCCGGCGCTCATCACGTCCATGAACGTGGCCAAATCGCCAGTTCGATGATGATCTACGTTTTCCGTGTCGAGGCCGGCGCGGGCGAACCGCTGGAGATAGTAGTTCTCTTCGTTGGTCGTCCGGTTGGAGCCGATCACACCGAAGATCCCGCCGCGCTGCTTCACTTCGCTGAACTTCTGCGCAACGATGATCAGGGCGCGCGACCAGGATACCGGCTGAAGCTGCCCGTCGACACGCATGAGCGGGGCTGTCAGGCGTTCTTTGTGATCGGTGAAGTCGTGAGCGTAGCGGCCCTTGATGCACAGGAAATCATTGTTAATGCCGGAACGGTCGCGGTTGTTGCAGCGCAGGATGCGGCCGTTGCGGACGCCGAGCGTCGTCCTGCAGCCATTCGAGCAGTGGGTGCATATGGTGCCGACGTGGTTGAGCTCCCAGGGGCGCGCTTTATAACGCCAGGGACCTTCGGTCAGCGCACCGACGGGGCAGATGTCAACGCAGTTGCCGCACTCGTCACACTCGAGATGATCGCCGTGGCTGGGCGTGATCTCCGAGATGACGCCCCGGTTCGTAATTCCGAGTGCGCCCACGCCCATGCCCTCGTTGCAGATGCGAACGCAGCGGTAACACAGGATACAGCGGGGCCGATCGAAGTACACGATCGGCGACCACTGCTGCTCGTCAACGTGCAACTTGTTTTCCGAGAACCGGCTCTCGCCGGCTCCATACCGGAAAGCCATGTCCTGCAGCTCGCACTCGCCGCCCTGATCGCACACCGGGCAGTCGAGCGGATGATTGGCCAGGAGAAATTCGAGTGTGCTCCTGCGCGCTTTTCTGATTACGTCGGTGTCGGTCCTGACGAGCATGCCCTCGGCGACCGTGAGCGTGCATGCGGTCTGCAGTTTGGGCATCTTCTCGACTTCGACGAGGCACATACGGCAGGCGGCCTGGAGCGAGAGTCCTTCGTAGTAGCAGAACGCGGGGACTTCGATGCCCATGCGCTTCGCCACATCAATGACGAGGGTGCCGGGTACGGCCTGCACCTGACGGCCGTCGATCGTGAGAGTTACGAGGTCGGGCATTCTAAGTTGATTGCGCCGGTTGCCAACCGGCGGGCAGATTGACAACCTGCCCCACATTCATCGATTTCACTTTTGCTTCGAACTCGTCGCGGAATTTCTCAACGAAGGAGATCATGGGCATGGCGGCGGCGTCGCCCAGCGGGCAGAAGGTCCGGCCGAGCATGTTCTTCGCGAGCTCGTTCATGAGATCGATTTCATGCGACTGGCCGAGGCCATCATCGAAGCGCTGCAGCGTTTTGCGCAGCCACGTCGTGCCTTCGCGGCAGGGGATGCACCAGCCGCAGCTCTCGTGCGCGTAGAAGCGCATGATGCGAAGCATGGCTTTCACCATGTCCGTGGTTTCGTCCATGACGATGACGCCGCCGGAACCGAGCATGGACTTCGCTTTGGCGACGCTGTCGAAGTCCATCGCGAGATCGCATTCCTCGGCCTTCAGGACGGGACAGGAGGAGCCGCCCGGGATGACCGCCTTGAGCCGCCGCCCGCCGCGAATGCCGCCGCCGACTTCATTGATCATGCGCAGCAGATTGAAGCCCATCGGAAGCTCGTATACACCGGGCTTGTTGACGTGGCCGGAGAGGCAGAACAGGCGGGTGCCGCCGTTCTTCGGCGTGCCGAGCTCGGCGAACCATTTGCCGCCGTTCAGGATGATCGGCGGCACAGCGCAGAAGGTCTCAACATTGTTGAGCACAGTCGGGGACTGCCAGGCGCCGCTCACCGCAGGGAACGGCGGCCGGATCCGCGGAATCCCGCGCTTGCCTTCGAGTGATTCGAGCAACGCCGATTCTTCGCCGCACTCGTAGGCGCCCGCGCCGGTGTGCGTGTAGACGTCGAAATCGAAGCCGGTTCCCTGAATGTTCCTGCCGAGCCAGCCACGCCGACAGGCTTCGGCAATGGCGCGATCCATGATGTCGATCAGGTAGCGATATTCGCCGCGGATGTAGATGTAGGCTTTGTGCGAATCGAC